>JAIEMR010000096.1 GCA_019751935.1 Alphaproteobacteria bacterium | reverse complement strand
GCTATGAAGCAGTGCGCACATTGCGGAAGTAAAGGGACGCCCCAGTGGAGACGAGGTCCTGATGGGGCTGGTACCCTATGTAACGCATGCGGTGTCAAATGGAAGCATGGTAAACTTGCACTTCCCCGTAAAAACGAAGAGATTGAATTAGCACTTGGTTGTCGATCAAGAACTAGAAATGCGACCTACGGAGGTGAAAAAATTTCAAGGCTTTTGCAAGGTAAAAAAAGTCAGACATTACATACATTATACTCCTTATAAACAAAATTTTTGAGACCTTGCCTTGTAAAACCTCTACTTCCTCTCGAAATTTCGAAAGCCACGTGTAAATAAAAATTAATTTCCTAGCTATTTTACAAATTACACACTACATATAACTTATATTTATTTACACCCCTCACATCTTGGTAACTTAATGAAAACTTTCTCCACATTTGATATGCCTTCTTTTCTTAATGACTCTCTTGAGCAGCTTGGCATAACAACGCCAACGCCTATTCAGACAGACGCTATTCCTGCGGGCCTTGAAGGCGTCGATATTTTAGCTTCTGCTCAAACAGGCACAGGCAAAACAATTGCATATCTTCTTCCCTTAATTACGAATTTACTCAAAAGCCCTCAAGCATCCGCCCTGATCCTGGCCCCAACGCGGGAACTTGCGGCACAAATTCAAGAAACAGCGCGCGCACTCCTGGGTAGAAAGATTGAGGTCGTTCTTTTAATTGGTGGAGAATCGATGTTCAAGCAACTTTCTGCTTTAAAGCGTCGTCCCCGGCTGGTCATTGGCACACCCGGTCGCATTAACGACCACTTGACAAGAAAAACGCTTCATCTGCAAGAAACTCGTTTCTTGGTTCTTGATGAAGTGGATCGCATGCTGGATATGGGCTTCAGTGAAGCATTAAAAAAGATTGTCGGCTTTCTTCCTAAAGAACGTCAAACATTTATGTTCTCTGCAACAATGCCGGAAAGTATTCGAAAACTTTCCTTCACTTATCTTACAAATCCGAGAGAAATTTCAGTTGGTTCCACAACCGAGCCTATTTTAAAGATAAAGCAGGAAACACTTCAAACGTCCTCTACAGAAAAATTTTCTTGTCTTGTGAAAGAGTTGAACGCACGAGAAGGATCCGTCATAATTTTTGTCAAAACCAAACATGGCGCTGACCGACTTGCCGAAAAACTGACTCGCCAAAATCATGAGGCCTCAGCAATTCATGGCGATTTGAAACAGCGTAAAAGAGAAGAAGTGATTAAAGGCTTTCGAAATTTGAAGAAGCGAATCATGGTCGCCACAGACATCGCAGCACGTGGGCTTGATATTCCCCACGTCAAGCATGTCATTAACTATGATCTTCCACAATGCGCTGAAGACTATATTCACCGCATTGGTCGAACAGGTCGGGCAGGCACAAATGGCTTTGCACTTTCTTTTATTTCCCCTGAAGATGGGCAAAAATGGAAGCAAATTCATCGTTCCATTCAACCGGGAGCAGAACAATTTTCTCCTGCCAGTCCAAGCAAAAGTAGGAAAAAAGCAAGATATCGCCCTTTCCAAGCCCCTACAGAAGCAAAACGAGATTTTTCAAAACGCAAGCCCTTTAAACAGCCTCATAGCTTTAGGTAGATTTTGCATCTGCTTACCTCTAGCCTATAACCCGCTCACCCCTCTACAAGAGGGGATGCAATCAATCTCTTAGGCTGGAGTTTATTCTATTGAACGCGTTCATAATTGCAATACAAACCGTAATATCAACAATCTCCCGTTCACTAAAGTAATTTGAGAGATTGGTTTTCTTAATTGTAGGGGTGTCACTTAATGTTGTTAAGGACTCACTCCAAGCCAACACTTCTTTTTCCGCGTCAGAAAAAAGTGCAGAGTCTTTCCATTGAGGAAGCTGATCAATTTTAATGGGTTCGACACCTAATTTTTGAGCTTCCTCAGTATGTAATTGACAGCAATAGCTGCACCTATTTAATTGTGATACACGTAGTTCAATCATGGCACGAAGTTGCTGGTCCAAGGGCGACTTGTTAAGGCTTTCATAGCTTTTATACAAGTTAAGGATTGTGTCTTTTGATATTTCATCATAATTCATGACTTGCTCCTTTTACTAACCCTTTTGCTCTCTCCCCATTTGCTAAGCATCCTTCCACAACGCAAAAATAAAGTCCTTTTCTTACTCAACTTCATAACTCTGCAGGTACAGTTGTCAAACTAAGAAAAAGGGGACTATTGCATAAAGAGCCTAATCCTTCCTTCCCTTCGAAGCGGTTTGATAAAACCAGAAGAGAACCCCAATCGTAACCAAAAGACCTAAAACATCTGTTGATCCTTCAACTGCTTGCGGTACAATTCTAAACACGCTGGTATTCTGATACATCACAAAAGGAATGGCTAACAAAATTCCAATAAGGGCTTCCCCCGCTATTAAACCAGAAGCAAAAAGAAGTCCCTGTCGTTCAGCTAAAGCTTTTTCTGCTGCATCTGCTTTTCTCTTGATAAGAGATCTTTGAGAAAA
>JAIEMR010000168.1 GCA_019751935.1 Alphaproteobacteria bacterium | reverse complement strand
ATACCACATTTTGACCTCGTTTCTTTATCACTCAAGTTATATCATATTAAAAAGCTTAAGAGTAGCGTACCGCAAATTTATGCATTTATTGTTTTTTGTAATATTTTTTCTTATTCATTTTGAAAAAAGTCATTCCTCAGCACCGTTAGAATCTGATCTTACAGTCGAAAGATTAAGATCAACTCTTCCCGTCTTGCAACAGTCTTGGGAGCTTTCCTCTTTGACTCCCCAAAAAAACGCCGAGGATGAAGCTTATTCAAGAGTTTCTAGCTTTTATTCTAGTAAAAAAGGAGTCTCTCTAAATTCTAATTCTTATAAATATGTGTATATAGAAGTCACTTTTAAAAAAGATGCCTATAGCGATTCTATTTTTAAAAGGCGCTCTTACAGTAAAAATTCAACATTTTTGTCTTTTCTTGAAGGGCATTCGGTCACTAAGTTACTTCCTGATTCTTCTGTGGATTTTAGCGTGTTATCAAAACTTTCTTCTCTTTCTCCAGAAGTCGTTCCTTGCGAAACTCTCTCCTTCTTCGAATATTTCCCAGAAAGCGAAGAAAGCTACACTATAAGCTTTATCAGATAAACAGACCTAACGGGTTTTCAAGCAAGCTTTTGAACGCTGCCAAGAACCTTGCCCCTATAGCACCATCGACGGCTCTGTGATCAACCGACAGGGTACAATTCATAATTGTTGCAATCGTGATTTGACCATTTTTCACAACCGCACGTTCTTCCCCTGCCCCCACAGCAAGGATACAAGCTTGTGGCGGGTTAATAATTGCTGAAAAGCTTTTAACACCATACATGCCCAGGTTTGACAAAGAAAAACTACCGCCTTGATATTCCTCTGGCATTAATTTACCCGCCCGTGCTCTTGTCGCTAAGGATTTCATTTCAGCGGAAAGTTCAATCACTGATTTTTGCTCAGAAGCCCTAATAACTGGCGTTACAAGACCCCCATCAACAGCGACCGCAACACTAATGTCCGAGTTATTATATTGACGCACATAAGTTTCATGCCAAGTTACATTTGCCTCAGGTACCTCTTTTAATGCCAAGGCACAGGCTCTAATCACAAAATCGTTTACTGATAATTTATAAGCCGCATTGGGGCGCGCATTAAGCTGACGCCTGAAATCTATTAGAGTATCTAATTCACAGTCCACGCTTAAATAAAAATGAGGCACGGTTTGCTTCGATTCAGTCAACCTTTTCGCAATCACTTTGCGCATACCATTTAATTTAATATCGGTATGACCACCCAATGTTAAAGCTAGCGCTGCTGCTTTGCGTCCACCACCACTTATAGCTTTTTCCACATCCACTTTAACAATTCGGCCATTAGGGCCAGAACCCGTAATTGTTCTAAGATCAGCGTGATTTTGCTCAGCAATGCGTTTTGCTAATGGCGTGATGAAGAGCCTTTCCCCCTCATGCTTATGAGCAGATACTGCTGCTTTTTCAATTTCTGGCGCTACAGTTTCAGCAATAGGCTTAGCTACAGGAGTCGGCGCTTTTACATTATCAAGGGAAGAGACATCCTCTCCTTCCTCTAAAATCAAAGCAATCAGCTCATTAACCTTAACGTTGTCTGTTCCCTCAGCGACTAATATCTTAGCCAAGATTCCTTCATCAACAGCTTCGACTTCCATAGTCGCTTTATCGGTTTCAATTTCTGCAAGGACTTGCCCAGCCTTAATGACATCGCCTTCTTTTTTGTGCCACTTAACAAGATTCCCCTCGGTCATTGTGGGGCTTAAAGCTGGCATTAAGATTTGAATTGGCATTTTAAGTCCTCACTTATAACAAACAGCTTTTACAGCTTGGATAATTTTTTCTGCACTTGGCAATGCCAATTTTTCAAGATTCGCGGCATAGGGAAGTGGTACATCTTCTGCTGTAACACGCATAGGCTGAGCATCTAAATAATCAAACGCTTTTTCGCAAACTAACGTGCAAATTTCAGAGCCAACACCAGCAAAGGGCCAGCCTTCTTCAACGCTTACGATACGATTGGTCTTTTTAACTGAGTCTAAAATTGTCTCTGTGTCCAATGGGCGGATCGTTCTAAGGTCAATCACCTCAGCATCGATACCCATCTCTGCTAATTTCTCAGCTGCCTCTAACGCAAAACCAACGGTAATTGAAAAAGCTGTTATTGTAACATCGCGTCCCTCTCTCACAACAGCAGCTTTTCCAAGAGGAATCAGATAATCTGAATCTGTTGGCACCTCAAAAGAACGGCCATATATTAGCTCATTTTCCAGGAAAATTACTGGGTTTGGGTCGCGAATTGCTGACTTTAATAACCCTTTTGCATCCGCTGCTGAATACGGGCTGACAACCTTAAGACCAGGACAATGTGCAAACCAGCTGGCAAAACATTGAGAATGCTGAGCGCCCACCCTAGAGGCCGCTCCATTAGGCCCTCTAAAAACAATCGGGCATCCCATTTGACCGCCTGACATATATAGGGTCTTTGCAGCCGAGTTGATAATATGATCCATAGCCTGCATGGAAAAGTTAAACGTCATAAATTCAACGATCGGACGAAGCCCTAAGAAGGCGGCGCCCACAGCAAGACCTGCAAAACCATGCTCGGTGATAGGG
>JAIEMR010000006.1 GCA_019751935.1 Alphaproteobacteria bacterium | reverse complement strand
AAAAATCGCCGTTATTTTTGATGCAGGGCGTCAAACGTTTCGCCAAGGGATTTATCCTGATTATAAGGCACATCGTCCAGATACCCCGCCTGATCTTATCCCTCAATTTTCTTTAATTCGCGATGCGTGTAGGGCCTTTGCAGTTCCATCAATTGAAATGGCTGGATTTGAAGCTGATGATTTAATTGCAACTTACGCCGAAGTGGCTAAGACCGAAGGGTATGAGGTTATTATTGTATCGTCTGATAAAGATTTAATGCAGCTTGTCGATGACAAGGTCACATTATTTGATCCTATTAAAAGCCGTCCTATTAAAAGGGAGGAGGTTTTTGAAAAGTTTGGCGTTTATCCAGATAAGGTCATTGACGTTCAAGCCCTAGCAGGGGATTCATCGGATAATGTTCCAGGGGTGCCAAGCATTGGCCTTAAAACAGCGGCCGAATTAATTACTCAATTTGGCAACCTTGAGACTTTGCTTTCAAACCTTGCGGTTATTAAACAGCCCAAGCGCCGTCAAGCTTTGATGGATAACATTGAAAATGCGCGTATTTCCTATAAATTGGTAACGTTGGTGCGCGACGTTCCCATGCCGCTTCCTTTGACGGATTTAGAACCACAACCTGCAGACCTTGTTTTTCGTGAAAGCTTTTTAAAAGAGCAAGGATTTAACGCATTATTGGCTCGTTTTTATAATCAGAAAAAAGATTACACGGCCCAAAAACCATCCTATCCATGCGTTACAACGGCTAGTGAACTAAAGGAATGGATTCAAAAAGCTTATAAAATTGGCACCGTTGCGATTGATACAGAAACAACCTCTCTTAATATTATAGAGGCGAATCTTGTTGGATTTTCGTTGGCAGTGGAAGACACAGATGGAATTCATGCTTGTTACGTGCCTTTGGCTCATAAAACGGATACTCCCCAGATTCCACTTGAAGAAGCCATTTCTATTTTAAAGCCCATGCTAATAGACTCAAGCGTTCTTAAAGTTGGTCATAACCTTAAATACGATCTTGCGATTTTAAAGAAATATGGCCTTGAAATAACGTCTTTTGATGATTCTATGCTTTTATCTTATTGCTTGGATGCCGGCAAAAATGGTCACGGTATGGATGAATTGGCGCTACGGCTTTTAAATCACAACACCATTAAGTTTGGTGATGTGGCTGGAACAGGTAAAAATCAAAAAACTTTTGATGAAGTGCCCCTTGATAAGGCAACCGACTATGCCGCTGAGGATGCTGAAATCACATTGAAACTTTACCGTCTTTTAAAAACGCGACTTCAATCAGAGCATTTGAATACGGTATATGAACGCATTGAACGCCCTCTTGTGCCTGTCATTACTAAGATGGAAACAGCGGGTATAAAAGTTGATCCCCTTGTTCTTAAAAACTTAGACGAGGATTTTACTAAGCGTCTTTTGGTTCTCGAGGAAGAGATCTACAAACTTGCCGGCAGGACATTTAATATAGGTTCACCAAAACAAGTTGGTGAAATTTTATTTGATGAATTATCGTTGCCAGCGCCCAAAAAAACCAAAACAGGGGCCTATGTAACGGATGCTGATGTATTAGAAAACCTTGCGGCGCAAGGACATAGTTTGCCAGCAAGAATGCTGGATTGGCGGGCGCTTGCTAAATTAAAGTCAACCTATATCGATGGCTTAACGCAGGCGATTCAGGCCAAAACTGGGCGTGTTCATACATCATTTTCTATGGTGGGGGCTGCAACAGGTCGTTTGGCTTCGTCTGATCCTAATCTTCAAAACATTCCTATTCGCTCAGAAGATGGCCGTAAGATCCGAAGTGCTTTTGTTGCTGAGAGTGGGTATAAACTTGTCTCTCTTGATTATTCGCAAATTGAATTGCGTTTATTAGCACACATGGCTCAGGTTCAGCCTTTGATCGAAGCGTTTCAAAAGGGCGAAGATATTCACAAAATCACAGCCTCTCAAATTTTTGGGATTCCACTAGAGCAAGTTGACACAAATCATCGCCGTCAGGCAAAGACCATAAATTTTGGCATTATTTATGGCATTAGTCCCTTTGGGCTATCACAGCAACTTGGAATCCCAACCGGACAAGCCGCGCAAATTATCAAGGCATATTTCCATCAGTATCCTGGTATTGAAAACTATATGCAGCGTTACAAAACATTGGCACGGGACCGAGGTTACGTCGAAACACTTTGGGGAAGGCGCTGCCACACGCCAGGCATTAATGATAATAATCCAGTATCGCGTCAATTTGCAGAGCGTCAGGCTATTAACGCGCCGTTGCAGGGCAGTAATGCTGATATCATTAAAAAAGCCATGCGCAAAATATATGATTACTTAATCGAGGGCAATTCAGAAGCACGCTTGATTTTGCAGGTTCATGACGAACTTTTATTTGAAATTCCTGAGGGTGAATTACAAGTAACCATTCCAATCTTAAAAAAAGTGATGGAAGAAGTTGTGTCCTTGTCGGTTCCGCTAATAGTTGATGCAGGTATAGGTAACAATTGGGACGAAGCACATTAAAACCCTTCTTGTTTCCAATCCCGGGTTCGTTGTTTTTCGGGACTTCTGTGCTTTTACGATTAAGCCTGCTTAGCTTCTTTAAACACTTTATGTTTAAAAAAGA
>JAIEMR010000143.1 GCA_019751935.1 Alphaproteobacteria bacterium | reverse complement strand
ATTCGTTTTGTAGAAAAGCCAGACGCCAGTGCTGCTGAATCTTATATTGCTTCTAAAGAATACTTATGGAATAGCGGTATTTTTCTTTTTAAAGCTTCTAGCTTTATTGAGGCCGTTTCCACTTTTGAACCAGAAATTTTAAAAATATGCCGTGAGGTTTTTAAAAATAAAGAGGTTCATTATCCTTTAGCAATTGATAAAGAAGTGTTTAAAAATTGCCCGTCTGTTTCTATTGATTATGGGATTATGGAACGCTCTCAAGCTGTAAAGGTTGTACCACTTAGTACCGATTGGAATGATCTGGGTAGTTGGGAAGCTTTGTGGGAGGCAGCAAACAAGGATGAAAATGGAAATTGCCTTGAAGGGGATGTTATTGCAAATAACGTCAAAAATTCTTATATCCGCTCTGAGGGTAGGCTTGTCACGGTTGTGGGGCTTGATGATGTTGTCGTTGTGGAGAGTCAAGATGCGGTCCTTGTCTCCGCTCGCTGCGCTTCACAAGATGTTAAAAAAATCGTTGAAACACTTCAGTCCAGGGACACACATCATACACAGTCTCACCCATTGACGCAAAGACCATGGGGAACATATCAAAGTGTAGATAAAGGTGAACGTTTCCAAGTTAAGAGAATTACTGTTAATGCCGGCTCTAAACTTTCCCTGCAGTTACATCATCATAGAGCCGAACATTGGATTGTTGTCAGCGGCACGGCTAAGGTAACAAAAGGCAAGGAAGAATTTTTAGTATTTGAAAATGAGTCAATTTATATCCCTTGCGGTGTCCAGCATCGCTTAGAAAACCCAGGGAAGATTCCATTGGAACTTATCGAGGTCCAGTCTGGTTCGTATTTAGGAGAAGACGACATTGTACGTCTCGGGGATGATTATGGAAGAGTCTAAAACTGAATTTGACGAACATAGCCAAAACTATAAAGATCTCGTCAATAACTCTGTTAATTTTTCAGGATTAACTGTAGATTTTTTCACCCAAGGTAAGGCAGATTTTTTTAATCACCTTCTTAAAGATAAAAAAGAACACGTTGTTTTAGATATTGGATGCGGAGTCGGCGATCTCCATTCTTACCTAGCTCAAAAAGGGAGAAAAATATCAGGGGTAGATGTTTCAGCAGAGAGCATAAAAATTGCCAAAAATACAAACAAAGGTAATATTTATTCTGTATACGATGGTGAAAAACTACCATTTGATGATAATACCTTTGATGCAGTATTGACAACTTGCGTTATGCATCACGTTCCACCAGCACAATGGCAACGTTTTATTGATGAAATGGTGAGAGTTACGAAAAAAGAAGGGACTCTTGCGATTTTTGAACACAACCCATTTAACCCTCTAACCAGAATAGCTGTAAACCGTTGTCCTTTTGATAAAGATGCTGTTCTTTTGAGAGCAAAACAGATTGAAGGGATGCTTTCAAAGACTAAACAGATAAAAGCTAAATCGAGCTATATGTTTTTTACTCCTTTTAAACATAATCTTTTCAAAAAATTGGATAATCTACTGTCATGGTTACCTTTAGGCGCTCAGTATTGCACTTATGGACAAAAGAATTAATAGCATGAAATCGATTCTTGTTACCGGAGGCGCTGGATATATAGGAAGCCATGTATGTTATGCATTAAAACAACAAGGGTATTTGCCTATCTGCTTTGACAACTTTAGTTCAGGTCATAGATGGGCTGCAAAATTTGGCCCTGTTGTTGAAGGGGACCTTTTGAACTCGCATGAGATTGAAAGAGCAATTGAAGAATACAAACCGTTTGCAATTATTCACCTTGCTTCCTTTATCCAAGTCGGAGAATCTGTAAAAAATCCTGCAAAATACTATGAGAACAATATTATTGGCACCATTAATCTTTTGAAGGCTGTTCAAAAACATAAAATACCTTACTTTGTTTTTTCAAGTTCAGCGGCTGTGTACGGTACACCTGAATATACGCCGATTGATGAAAATCACCCTTTAAACCCAATTAATCCATACGGCCATACAAAACACATGGCAGAAATTATGTTGCAAGATTGGGATAAAGCTTATGGATTAAAATCAGTTAGCCTTCGATATTTTAATGCTGCTGGTGCTTTTCCGGAAGAAGGGCTAGGAGAAGCACATGATCCTGAAACTCATTTAATCCCCCTAATGATTAGAGCGGCCCATCATCAAAAATCAATTCAGATTTTTGGTAATGATTACGATACAGTTGATGGTAGTTGCGTTAGGGACTATATTCATGTTCTCGATTTGGCAAATGCTCATCTTAAAGCTTTAGATTATCTGATAGCTGGCGGAGAGACAGTTTGTTTGAATTTAGGTACTGAAGTTGGAGTTACAAATTTACAAATGATCAATCTTATTGAAGAGCTGTTCTCAATAAGGGTGGCTCATAATTTTTCTCCTAGGAGAGATGGAGATCCTGCCGTTTTACTAAGTTCGGCTTCAAAAGCAAAAAAGATACTAAACTGGCTACCAAAATATGAAATTAATGATATTTTAAAGCATGCTTGGCAATGGCATTCAAAGGGGATATATGGAAAATAAGTTTTATAGATATCAGGCTTTTCCTTTTTTTCTAGCGATTTTAAGTTTTTATATTTTGCTTGTTATCTATCTAGATAACACGAACATCACAACTGGGAATGGTTTTTACAAATCCATAGATTCAAATGGATGGGAAAAAGGTACCAGGTTTGCGGTGGATAGTGGCGGTATTTTATATGCCTTTACTATGGGGATGATTTCG
>JAIEMR010000053.1 GCA_019751935.1 Alphaproteobacteria bacterium | reverse complement strand
TTTAAGCCTTTTTAAATATTTGTATAATTACCCAAACGTATTCAGGAAGTTGGAATCAGCCAAGCTTTGTATACCAAAATGTCAGTTCCCTCAAAGGGTAAGAATTTCCAGACCTACTCTTACTTTTTGTCGTTTATTGGGCGAACATGCATTCATTCTAAAATAAGAGAAGCAATATTAGACTCTTATAAAGCTTTAGAGATAATTCAACCGGAAATGACATTCATTTACGGAGAGATGGGGTGGTGCAACGGTGGACGTTTCCGCCCCCATAGAACTCACCAAAATGGATTGTCAGTCGATTTTATGGTACCTATTCGTTATAAAAAAACCGGACTTCCTGCGGTAATTCCTACTAATATCTTTACTTCTTTTGGGTATTCCATGCGTTTTGATGAGACAGGAAATTACATATCCTGTTTACCATCATTTAGATCTTCCAAAAGAAGATGCACTGAATATCAAATTGATTTTAAAGCAATTATTGATCATTTATATGCTTTGCAAAAAAGTGCTTTGAAGCAAGGGAGTGCTATAGATAAAATTATTATTGATCCTCCATTATTAAAACTTTTAAGAAAGGAAAAAGATTATTTCAAAGTTGAGAGCCTTCCCTTTCTACAAGGAAAAGCTTGGTTTTCTCATGATGGTCATTACCATGTTGATTTTAAAATGACAGCTTAAAATTTATTTATATGACTATATTTTATTAAGTGCTCAGTTTCTTAATCTTAGAAAGCTCATAGAAAATGCGTGCTAAGTTGTCCAGAATAATGGAAATCTCTTGTTCCTGTTTTTTTATGTCAGATTTTGACGCTAAACCCTCTGCTGAACCGACGGATTCTATTTTGATATCTGTTCTCTTGGCTTCTAAAAGGACTCTTTTTACAATAAGTTCGTGGTAGAGAACAAATGGTTGGTTTGATACCAGAAGGTAAGTGCCGGCTGCTGGGGCATTTTGTTCTAACCACTGTTTTATGGTTTTTTCAGTTATCGCAAATGGTTTGTGATCTTTTTTTGAAAAATGGATAGAAACAATATCCTCATCCTTTATATAAGGGCTTTTTGATTGAGAAAAAACAAGCTTCATCATCTCAGCTTCTGTGGTAGGCAATTGAGTTGGTTCTGCCCAGTTTGAATGAAAAAGGATTTCTCCATTATTAGAGTTTAAAAGAGATTCTTTTGTTTCTCCCGCTTGGGGGCAGAGGTGTCTATCTCCTGTAAGAGTATAAACACGTTTTGGTCTGTCAAGTTTTGTATCAATAAGCTTATTTAAAAAGGCAAGTCTAAGACGTACCCAACTGAGGATGCCACCCGGAACAAAAATACCTCGATAGTTCCTTTCTTTAGGAAGAATCTCTTGTGAAAAACCTAGCTTATTGAAGCAAATATCACGAATCAGGAGTAACTGTTTTGAAGAAAAGGAAGATGGAATTTGTTCCCAACGTTGAATGCTGCATGGCCGTTTCCAGGCTATCTCCGGATTTATATTGCCTTGAACTGCATCCGTAATTTCTTCTAAAGATCGTGATTTCAACGTAAGTCTAGCTTCAGGCCAATTCTCTTCAGGGGGTAATGAATCATTTTGTATGCGAATACCTGTATGTCCCAATAATCGCACAACATCATCAGAGGCTTGCCCGTATTTATTGAAAAAAGGGGTGCTGATTAATGACGAGGTTTTGCTATGAAAATAAAGAAAAATTGACCCTGCAATTAAAATAATGCCTGCAATGCTATATCTTATAGTTCTCATTGGCGTTCCTTTTTAAAACAAGCAAAAAACAATAACAGTCATTTTTTAAATTTTAACACTTAAGCAAAGGGGCCTATTTAGTAACTCCCACATTTTAATTGTGATAAAATAATAATCCAACCTTTTTATTGTATAAAAAGCTTAAATAATTCGATCAAAACGAAAGTTATTGCTATAAGTTTTTGGAACTAAAACTGGTTGTTTGGGCTCATCGACGCAAAGTTCAATTTTGTGATACTGCGCGTACTGAACAGCCTCATCAACAGTTTTGAACTGAAGTTTTGTTTGAGTTAAAGTGTTGGTTGAGCCAGTCCAGCCAGTCATTTCATCTTTAAAAAAAATAGGGGGAGAAAAAAATTCTAACAACCACAATTTGGTTTTCGCTTTTCCAGATTGCATACTAGTTTTAGAAGGCTTATAAAGACGAGCACGCAGCATCATGTACTCAACCTATTAAAAAGGTAAGGTGGTCGGGAAGAGAGGATTTGAACCTCCGACATCCTGCTCCCAAAGCAGGCGCGCTACCAGGCTGCGCTACTTCCCGTTGTTGTTTTTATGTATACCCTAAAAGAATAAAAAAACCAAGAGACTTTTGTGTTTTCCCTCATTTTATAGAAGAATCGATATAAATCGAATACATTTACGTCACCTCGAGGAACATCCTTCCGTGCAATCCAGAAAAACAGTCTTTTTAGTAAAACAGCCCTGGATCACCACGTCGCCTGACGGCGACTCGTGATGACGGCGGGTATTATCTATTTTACATGGAATTAGTTTTAAATTTTATTTACAGGAAGGTTTGAGTTGCAATATTGGGCTTAAATCTATACGCCCTATCCTTTTTAGTAATTTTTTATAAGAAACATATAGGGGTGGGTATCCTGTAACCACCACAGTTTCACCTGCAATCTCACTTTGTTTTAAAGGTGCCATTAAGAGTCCATAAAGGGCAGCTAGTTTGGCAACTCCAGGAAATGAAAGTGTTAAGAAACATTCAACTTTTTCAATTTGTAAACCAAA
>JAIEMR010000165.1 GCA_019751935.1 Alphaproteobacteria bacterium | reverse complement strand
ATATAATCACCCCAAATAGAATAGGCCAAGGCCCAAAGACTGCCAACACCAAGACCTAACCGCATTAAAGGCTTAAAAAGACTTCCTGTATGTGAATTCAGACACATGGCAATAGCATCAAAGACCCCTTTTAAGATTTCTGGATCGCCATAAGTAATCACTTGATAAGTCATCCTTTGCCTCCTCTACTTATATAACTTTGATTCCTAAGACCCCTTAAAATACCCCGATAGACCTTTTTGACTTTTGTATTCTTTTTTAACCATTTCATGCTCCAAAAAGAGTAGGCCAAGCTATATCCAATTCGTTTCATTAGCGACATTTCCCAGCATCACATGCAGTTGTTTTTCAATAATTTGGGTGGCTTGGATAAAGGAGAGAATACTATCCATATGCTGGAATGCACTGTTACGCCGAATTGTTATCCTCTCTCTGGCTAATCTTAGATAATTTAAGAACCGCTCTAGATGGCTATCATCCACTTGAACAGCCTTTAACTGAGCCACACTGTCATGAACAATATCAATCACTTCGAGGATGTATTTATAAAGGATATCAAGAGCAATAAGATCAGCATATTGATGCACATCAATGGGAGCATAACCTTTTCTATAAGCAGTGGTTACATTGAGAATTTTATAAACAGGAAGTCTGGTTGAGTTCAAAAAATCCTTTTCTTCAGCTGTAGGTTCACTATCTTCATAAATTTTTTGAATCAACGATTCTAAAACGGTGTGAACTTTCTTTAAAAAAGCATGAGCCTCTGGTAGGGCAACTTTTCGAAGAGTGGGATTGAGGCAGTGCTCACTATCACAAGCATAAATAGGTGTATCCCCTCCGTTTAAAAGCCCATTGATGACATCATCTCTATCGGCATGTCCAGGAAGGGTAAGGACCTCATAGTCATCTCCATTTTTTCTCGCAATGATGGAACCGACAAGAGTTAAAAATAGTTGAGCTAAATCCCGTTCTGAACTTAAAAAGGCATTCGACTGAATGGCCTTCCAAGCTAAATTAAATTCTCCCACAAACATATCTTTATACCTTGGATCTGACCCTTTTGAACCAAGAACACGGTCTCGATCGCCTTTAGCTCCGCATCCTTGCCTTGCAGCAGCCCAATCAGAAAAGGATCCTAAGTTGGAACCCATGGCTTGACATAAGTGTTTGCTCGCTTGATCACTTTTAGGCCATAACCCTCCCAGCATGGTCGCTGCTGCTTCACAACTGTTAATGTTGGTTTGATTGATTTTAGTAGCGAGCGCATTCAGCTCATTTAAGATGTTATAAATCTGAGGGCTTACTGTTTGAACGGCTAACATAAAAGCATAAGAAGAGGCACTGGACCCTATGTTTCGAAGCATGTCAATAAGTTGACTTGCACCAATATGAGAAAACCCACCCATCCAAAGATCAATGCCGCCACACCCCGCTCTAAATCCAGGCATTTGCACCGTTGCTGGTTGAGCATTTCTGACAGCGTTTCGGGTCACAAGGCTTCCTCCTGAATAATACCCAGCTGTTTGATCTTTATAATAAGCCGGTGTCGTGACATTGCTTGCCATACCGGCTTCTTTAAAGAACCGCATCATGTCTTCTCCAATACCGGCAAAGCAAGAAAAAGAGGAGATTACTAAGCAAATAAGAACAAAAATGAAAATAAAAAACTTCAATTGTTACCCCCTGAATTCTTTTGAACTAAGGTCATAATCCTCTCTTCCATTTGATCCAGGGAAGTAAGACCAAAGGCAATTGGCAAGACATGTCCTGTATTTGGATTAACGGCATAAAGAGAGGGCAAAACCTCAACCTTCCAAGTGGCAAATAAACCGTTATCAGGTTCTGCATCTGGAAACTCTTCTAAATACTCACCATCTTGACTAATCGCTATCACTTCCCAGCCATAAGTTTCTGAAAAGATCTTTACAATGGATGCAAACTGATGGCAGTAAGGACAATCGCCGCTAAAGAAGAAAAACAACCCGTAACTTTGTGACAAAGACTTTATGATTTCCCTGTTGTGTTTTTTTTCTTCATCAAGATAAACATGACGAGCTTTTTGATTGACGGGAGCAATTAAGGTGTGATCAAGAGAAGGGTTTTCATAAATAACTTGCATCCACGTATTTGAAAATCGCTCAGAGCGTATCATCATATCTTTTTGCATGTCTTGATAAGTTTTTAAGTTTTGAGGAGTCGGATTCACCCAAGCTTGCGTTAACCTTCTCTCAAGTTCTTCTCTATAGGCCTTAACAAGCTCTGTTGGTGTCTTTTGTTTGAATTGTTGTTCTGAGCTTAATAACGGCAGTTCTTCTTCTGACTCCTGGCTCCTGATTCCCGATTCCTGGAGTTCATACCAATGCCAACCTTGAGCTTGTTCATCAAAAAAGCCAGCATGAATGGAGGTTGCTAAGAATAGAAAACTAAAAAGCAAGCTTACAAAATAAGTCTTATAAACCACCGCCTTCTCCTGTGTTAAGAGGTTGTTTTTTAGCTCCAACCTGAATATGCCTTAAGTTATCTTTGAGTCTTTCTGCTGTAATGGTTTGAAGGCTAGATACATTTGGGGCTTTGTAGGATGCCATAATGTCTTCAAAGACTTCACTCAGATCAAGGCGACTAAAATCAATTCGGCTCAATTCTTCTGGCCGTAATCCTCGACAGGATGGCGTTTCTGCCGTTCCCCAGCCAATCCCCAGTTGTGCTCTTCCTTGCTGATGAATAAGTCTTAAAAGCTTATTCCCAAAACAACAGTAACTGGTCTTTTTAGAGACACAAATTCCTAAAACCTTTTTGGCGCAGTAAGTCCCCACCTGAAGACAAAGGTTTTTATCTTTTAATTGGGCTAAGAGTTTTTCTTCTTCACTGCAGGAGGCCAAATGTAGGGAAGTTCCCCACCCTTTCATATTCTGGCAGCAATCTTTAAAATCTATG
>JAIEMR010000026.1 GCA_019751935.1 Alphaproteobacteria bacterium | reverse complement strand
GCCATAATAAAATTGCCTGATGCTTATGCCATTCTTGTTTTGGCAATAACCGATGAACAGCTTCCGTTGTAATTGCCATATCTTGACCAGCTTTGGAAAGCTGTATTTGATTTTTCAAGACTTCCTGATGAACCCATGGAGAATCAGGTCTAATGGACATTGCCTGTTTTAAAAGATGATCAGCTTTAATCCAATCTTCTTGTTCTTTTGCTTGTAAAATAAGCCCCCGCAATCCTAAAAATGAAAGGTTAGGATTTTGGGCCATTTGCTCAAAATAACCTATCGCCTTTGCAGAATCTTTAAGCATATGAGCTGACTGTGCTGCAACAAAAACAGTCAAAGGATGATTAGGAAGCAAAACCTTAGCCAATTCAATACTGCTTTGAGCTTCTTCAGGTTGCTGAGCAGCAATTGCAGTTAAGCTTTCAAGAAGAAGTTTTTCTCCTTTGATCTGACGTCTTTTTTGTAAAAATTGAAAATAACGAAGAGGAATTCCCCAAATTTTTCTCCAAATGTGATGAAATAGGATACACAATGCTGTGAATACAAAAAACACAGTAAAAAGAACAGCAATGGGCATATCAACTTTATAACCCAGCCATTCCAAAGCCACCGTGCCAGGATAAAGGGTTAAAAAGACCGCAAGCGCACAAATAATCGCAAGCCTAAAAAACAATTGTGTCCCGTAAATCCAGCGCATTTTATGCACTCCTATTTATCAAAGGTTCAATTTTCTTTTTGAAAAGAGAAAAAGCTTCTTCTAAGCTCTTTCTTGTTTCTGCTTCTTGTAGCCAGGATGAAAAAAGCCCCTTATATTGACCTGCCAAAATACGAGCTGATTCGATAGCATGTGGTAAGTCTTGCTGGTTAAGTTTTTTAATAATTTCCTCCGCTTTTGCAAAGATATTATCTAAATCCTGCTTACTCACTTCCTGCCTTTTCTCTTCTTCTCCAGCTCTTTTGATATGAACTAATCCGTAGATTTTAGAAAGAAATCGATCCCAAATCCCCTTATTTTCAACCGTCTCAGGTTTATTTTCTTCTTTTCTGACCTTTAGATGATCACAAATAGTTTGTAACTCCTGAGCCAAGACAGAAGATGTTTTTGTAGGAGCATTAGCATATGCTGTTAATTGATGAATAGTATCGATCGCAAGCTTATCTGACCCAACTTTTGAAATCAGTCCATGCAATATATCGGAAAATGTTTCCCCTTTATCTATACGTTGCTGTAATTGGTTTAATCCATCTTTAAGAAAATTCATTTGCCCTTGTGGAGTTGAATGTTTGAATTTTTCAAATCTCTCCGTTAACTCAACAAGAGACTTTGAATAAGTGTTCAACGTTTCTCCAAAAGTTGCGATTTGTGACTTTAGATTTCCAACCTCTGAAAGCTGCTCTTTTTGACTTTGTGTCTGACGCCCTAACTCATCTATCTTTATCGTCAAAACTGTAATTTCCTTTTTCAGCATTTCAATTTGCCCAACAGATGGGAAAATAAATTTTTCCACCCTAGAACTAAAATGCGGCAGCAAAGAGACAATCAGCCCTAATAAAACAACGGTTACCAAAACATTCGTTAAAAGATTATGAAAAAAGTGCCTACAAGTCCAAAAAGACTCTTTTGGTTTTTTATGAATGCCTTCTTTTTTCTCAGTCAACTCAGCAGTGGTTGTCATTTGATTCACCCTTTTGAATAATTTCTATTACGTTAGCGATTAACTGCGCCGTTGTCGACGCTGTAATGATTTTAAACCACGGTAATGCTTCCAGTTTTTTTGATATAGCAGCACTTAAACTGAGAGCAATAAATTGTTCATACTGCGGCACGGCTCCTTCTTTTTGACAAAGGTTTAAGAAAATATCAACAGTTCTGAGGGAAAAAAAAGTTATTCCCCTTAAAGAGTTCTTATTTTTTGTCAAAAGAAAATCTCTTGCCTTATTTGAAAAACTTTCCTTTGCTATACTTTTATAAAGAATCATGGAGTCTATTATATACCCAAAAGAGTTAAGAATTCCTTTAAGGTCGGCTTGAATATGATCGCCTCTTATATATAAAAGAGGGCCTTGGTCAAAATTAAGCGTTTCCTTAATAGCTGCAATCAATCCTTGAGCGTTCTCATCAAAGCCTTGGGGAACATATATGCTTTTAAATCCTAATTTTAATGCTGTTTGTTTTGAAACCTCACCCACACACCATAAAGGAATATATCTCTCTGGGCTTAACTTTGCAAAGGCCCGAATTGCCATCGATGACGTCGTCAAAATTGCCTGATAGCGTTCTACCGTTAAATTAAAGGACGGTACTGGAATAATTTCCATCAATGGTTCTTTGATCACATCAATCCCTGCGTCATTAAAACGGCTTGCCGTTTTTGTTAAAACAGGTTCGGGACGGGTCAAAAGGATTGAAAAATTTAAAGCCACGGATTTTTCTTCCCTTATAAAAACTCTTACCTTTTATAAGCTTTCGGTAGATTTTATGCAAATATACCCTTCGTGTTTCAAATTCTGAGTTCATTGTTTTTCGGGATCTTCGGTGCTCGAGTATTTCATATACACTCCGCCCCTCGACCCTCAAACACCTGCCCGGTTTTTTGAAACACTTTGGATATAGAAAGCGTCTGGAAATCTGATTATCTTTTATGTATTATTAAATATAAATAAATATTTATAAAATTAAGTATTTTTCCGGCTGACTATATTTAAGAATGACTGAAATTTGACAAACAATTCAAAATGATCTAGGGTATCGGAAATTGTTTTTTGAAAAGGGCACTAATGTTTATTCAAACTGAGGAAACACCAAATCCTCAAAGCTTAAAATTCCTGCCTGGTCGCAAAGTTATGGGAGAAGCAGAGCCATTGTCTTTTACAGATAGTGAACTTTGTGGTAAATCCCCTTTTGCCAAACAATTATTAGAAATTGAAGGCGTTGTGGGCGTTTTTTTAGGCTCAGACTTTGTTACAATCACTAAAAAGTCTGATGCAGACTGGTTTACATTAAAACCTTT
>JAIEMR010000016.1 GCA_019751935.1 Alphaproteobacteria bacterium | reverse complement strand
ATAGAGAGAGTTGTTCCGATTGTAAGGTTCAAAGTTCTATATGGGGTAATGTGATCAAAAATACAAGGAAAAACGGATTTGTTCGCTTTTAAAAGGGGCTAATAACCAATCACTTCTTCTTGCTTTTTCTTTTAGAAGTTTTTTTAGAAGTTACGGTATCGCTCTCTACAAGATCTAAAGCTTCCAGACTTGGCGAGGGTTCATAAATTTTAAAATCTTCTTTTGTTTGCAAGCCGGGTATCCTTAGGCTATCAGAAAGGCTTACAAAGTTTTTCCCCTTACTCATGAGAAGATCCACATGATAGCGTGCAGGAATTTCTACTAGCCTTCCTGTTTTTACTTCTATAATAACGTTAGACGCTCGTTGATTTTGACCGTGGACAGGAGGAAATAATGAAAAATAAGAAACATTGTCTTCAATTTCACTAGTGCGCGTTTTTCCGAAATAGTGAGGATGATATGTAACCTTAACTGCGTCATTTTGTACAGCATGATAGGCGTTATTAACATAAACTGAGGTAACCTCGAGACCATTACTAGTAATATATTGAAATATGTTCAAAAGGGTCTCACTTTTGTATCCAGAATGAAGAGTTATTCGTTTGGTGGGATATTTTAAAAGCGTATCAAGAAGAGGTTTAATGGAGGTAGTTCTATTTTTTCTGCGAACATGAGCTAGACCCGTAAAAAAATCACCTGTTTCTGCGTTACAACCCCATAGAGCAATAGCTACACAATTATGGATTCCTCCCGTGACAAAATAAGTGAAAGCTGGACTGTCTTCTAATCTGCCTTCTATGATAACGGCCTCTTTCTCTCTAATAGAAAAAATCTGCCTTAATCTTCCGGGCTCTTTTTCTGCCTCAACGGTTCGCATAAACTCTGCGAAATCAGATTCATCTAGGGAGGGAGCTGGGGGAATCAATGAATCAATTGCGGCAAAAGGTCTGTTTAATTTATTAAACAGTTCTTCGCTAATAACTGTTGAGGCGGGCCTTCCAAGGGGGTCAGTGGTTTTTACAGTTAAAGATGTTCCTTGTCGTTCCATTCTTTCTTCTTCCATAGCACCCAAAAAGGTCTGAAGGAAAGATAAAATTACTAGAACAAGAACACTTATTTTGACTATATTCATTTTTTTTCCTTATTAATTTTCTTAAGGACGATATATTATTTTTTATAGAAAAGAAGATGAAAAGTTAGGCCGAATGCAATGAACTTACACTATAGGGCAGAACTAAAAAAGCCCCATGAAAGGGGCCCTTTGTAATATCAAAGATATTGGGTTTTATTACCCTTCGACTTCTTCATCACCTAACACATCAGGGATATCATCTAAGTCTTCTCCTAGATCATCAGCATCCTCTATAAGCTCTGCGTCATCTTCAATGGCAGCATCCAGATCTTCAACGAGTTCGATGTCTTCAACGAGCATGACTTCATCTAAGTTTGTATTCGTCGCTTTAGAAGCCTCAGCAGCTGCACGTCCACGACGAGCCTTTGTCTGGGTTTGTATTTCAAAAGGGCTTCCGCACTTAGGACATATAATAGGTGAACGATGTAAATCGTAAAAACGTGAAGCACAACTTTGACAAGTCCGCTTGGTTCCCCATTCTAACTTAACCACTGTTAAAAAGCCTTTCTATTATAAAACCATCAAAAGTAACAAACACTATTATGTAACTTATATAGACAAAATTGGCAATCTTTTCAATTGATGGATCCATAAAAAAATATGTCTTTTTTAATGCACGGAGGAGGATTTAGTCGTTTTAGGGCGGATTTTTCAAGAAATGCGACAGGATGAGAAACTCTTTCTAAAAGCTGTTTCTCATCCTGTGCGGCTGTTTTTAGAAAACTCTCATAAAAGTGCGAGTTATCATATCTTCTATAAGTTCTTTATAATTAACCATTGAATGGTTGCCAAATACGTTAATCCAGCTTTTATTCCCTGATAGAGTTATTCTAGCTTTATCAGAGGTATATAAAGGGGGCAAACTGGGGAAAATATCTTTATCTACAACAAATTCCAGGCGATTATCAGCTTTTATTTTGCTTTCATAATCCCGGCAAGCCTCTTCATTGAAAATTCTGGGTGAGGCAAAAGTTGTGAGGCTTACAGAGTCATTTTCAGCTTGAATAGCCTTGTCAGTTACAAGTTTGATGGCGGTTAAAGTAGCTAAAGCTCCGCCAAGGCTGTGTCCGTTAACTTTATATCTCAAATATTTGGGGTCATGGCCTGTTTGTTTTGCGTAATTAAGAATAAGCTCCCTTATTCCAGATTTGCCATAAGTATTTTCCCAACTGGATTGGAAGACTTTTAAAAACCCTTTATGTACTTTTCCTTTTATATCAAGATAGCTTGCAGTTGTAGGAAGAGCATTAAAATCAGTCGACCAGTCTGCTGGTGAAGCAGTTCCATGAAAAGAAATTGTGACTTCATTTCCTTTAAAGGTTATGAAACCTGCATCTTCTATGGTTCTTGACACTAGGTCACCATAAACCCCTTTAAATCTTTCTATTTGGTAACCATTTTCACCTAGAGTTCTAAAGAATAAAGGGTTTAGTATTTCGTCCCAAACTCCTTCTGGTTTGTAAGCATTTACTGAGCATTTTCCAGAAAATCTTAATTCTTTGATATATTCTTCGCTCTTTACTGAAGGGGATCTTGATTCAGGGGTGGCATAAATTGCAGAAGTTTCACCTGTCTCTATCCCCATATCTGTAGTTATTCTTCCATATGTGTGATTAATTGAAGTGCTGAGGAAGAATATGATTATGATGGAAGAATAAAATTTTCTTTTACGGGTTGGGATATTAGAGTTGTTAGTGGCAAACAAGGTGAGATTCGAAGATGTGTATGTTTTTTTTGTCAAGATTTTCATTTTTTCCTCCTCTATCAAAATGTTTATTTTCAATTATTATTGTATATATAGCGAATTAATTTTGTAGTAGTACGTAATACTAACGTGAATAAAACGGAGGCAAGGTTTTAGGAAAAGGTATATAATATATGATATTG
>JAIEMR010000032.1 GCA_019751935.1 Alphaproteobacteria bacterium | reverse complement strand
CTCCGCATGCCCTTCTCCCTGTGGATTTGGATGCTGACTTAGGTGCAGATGAAAGATTATTTGCAATAGGGATGGCATCTCAGCCTGAAATGGGATTATCTCACGACCTGATTGTTTCTACAAATATTAGAAATGATGGCATTGAAAATGCACCAAGAAGATCTTTTCGTGACGATGAAGATCGACCAGAGCCAGATCTTATTAATTCTCGAGATGAAGAAGCTTCTTCTTCAGTATCTGTTTATTATGGAACAAGTGGAGGCCCTATTTTACGATGTCGATTAGATCATGGTAATGGTTCTCATAAGAAATGTGTGTCTGTTGGTACAATACATGGATCAGAACGTGTATTTGATGCAGGTAATAATTTCATAGGATTTAAAAATTTTATTAATAAGCACTTACCATTGCATTGAAAAATATTGACATTCAATAATAAAGCGAGCATATCATCATGGTGAGTAATTAAAAGGAAAGTGGAGATAAATATGAATGTAATAAATATGGTTGGTGTTTTATTAATCTGTTTTTTGCTAAATAGTCCATGTTTCTCTTCAGATCCTTCTGAGTCACCGGAAGGTTCACCAGCTCATGTAAGTAGAAAAGCTCATATGCCGGTTACTGTGGACGATTCTACTCAGGTTACCAATATCTTAAAGCATCCTTCAATTGAAGTTTCTGGAAAATCATTAAAAGTTAGTTTAGGTGGTACATTAAAAGAGCAGCTTGAAAGTGGAAACCCGAGTGTTACAGCAATGTTCTTACGCCATTTTAAGGCGACAAAGGGTCTGGCACTAGAAGATGATGACGATATCGTTGGATTTAATTTTTTTCTAAGCAAAGGAAAAGTTTATGTACAACCGTTCTTAGGAAAAAACGCAAGATAATAAACACAGTTCCCCAGTCAATAATTTTTGAAAAAAAGTGTGATCACCACAACGTGTACATAAAACTCAATTTTATGTACATGATTTCAGTAACGTGTGCAAAAAATTGATTTTATGTACATGACTTTCATAAACAATTTAAATAGCTCTTATAAAAGAGTCTGAATATTAGAGAGTAGGGCAAACAAGGCATGATTCAAGTAGAAGTTGTCTTTTTTAATCTTGTGCTTGGTGAGAACACCAATGCCTACAAGGTGATCTAAATGCTTTCCTGCCGTTCGACGTTCAAACGATCATGACCTAGAATCTTCGAATCAGCTCCAATAACAACTCTCTTTGTAAAACCGTTGTAGCAAATATATGTCATAAAATACGTGAGGGGGTATATTTATGATTGTTATTTTACCAGGTTTTGATTTAAACCCCCAAAACAACATGAATGCAAATTATTTTTCATGATTACAAATTCTCTCCCGTACGGCCTTAATTTTCCTTAGTTTTATCTATCTTGGTTACCAATAAAGATTTGTGCTTTCCTGGAAGGATCATCCTTAAACATCCACAATTGATTCTATAGAACAAATTAAAAATTGAGGATGTTTTCAAATGATAATCATAAAAACCAAACCCGAAACTGATCAACCAAAAGACCAAATTGTTCCAACTAATCAGATTGTTCCATCACCCTTGGTAACAAGGCAGACGGTTGTAACCCTTTTGGCTTTATCAGCTCTCTATCTTTTCGTAAACGATTCTTCGTGGGCGCTTCAAGCAGACGATGCAATGAAAGCAACTTCTGAGGCCTTAGAAAAAACCTTAACAGGAAGTTGGCTTCGCATTGGTTTATTAGCTGGAATGATTGGCGGCGTTGTTATGTCCGCTGTTAAGCAAAGCCCTATCATTTTTGCGGGAAGCATGGGAACAGGCCTTGGAGCTCTTTATTATAAGGGTTGGGTCACCGATAGTTTTGCAGCCCTGATCTAAAGAGTAAGATTATGGCCAATTTAGCTGAACATGCAATTTTGAATCACCTTGATAATCCACCCCGGTTTTTGTTTTGGACCGTTCAAGAAGCTCTGGTTTTATTTATGCCGTTAATTGTTGGTCTTGGTGTGGATTGTCCAAAACTTGCTGTCCTAGCCAGTGCAATTGCTTACTTTATCTTAAAGCACTATAAGCGTTCCTTTGGCAAAGGAACGCTTCGTCATGTGATGTACTGGTATTTGCCCCATAACAAAAAGGGCATGCCAGTGACGCCTCCTTCTTATATACGTGAATATTTAGGCTAAGGGGATTATCATGAGACTTCGTCTGAATACCGCTCGTCTTCATCACCTGATTCATCAAAGAAATATCTTTGTAGGGATATCGGCTATTTTACTAGGAACCAATGTTCTTTTAGCTGTTAAAACTTTTTCTCATCATGAGCGGATTATTATCACTCCTCCCGAAGTTCATCAAAGTTTCTGGGTTGAAGGGAATAAGGTATCAAACCATTACCTTGAAGAAATGTCCCTGTTCTTTGCTCATTTGCTTCTTGATACTTCAGAGGCCAGTGCACCTTTTAGCAGGGACGTTATCCTGCGTTATGCCAATCCTGAGTCTTATGGCGCATTAAAAACCCAGCTTTTAGAAGATGAGCAGCGTTATAAAAAAGAACAGCTATCGACAAGCTTTATGCCCTCAATTGTCCAGGTTGATAACAAAAAGATGACAGCAGATATTACCGGCGATCTTTTAAGTTATGTCGGTTCTAAAAAAATCTCACAATACCGGGAAACTTACCGATTCCAGTTTCTCTATGATCACGGTCGTTTACGCATTGTTTCCTTTCTATTAGTTAAGACGGAGGCTAAAGAATCATGAAAATATTCAGCAAAAAATCCATTTACCTATTTCTTTTCTTATCAAGTGTCAGCGGTTATGCAGCGGAAGTTCATAATCTTAGCGAAGGCACTCGCATACAGACCAATATCTGTCCCACTGAAATGAACCGTATTTCTGTTCAAGGAGATCGAATTGCTCAAGTCTTTGGCGCGGAGGGGAAATTCACTCATCAAGTGGATGAAGAGACAGGGCAATTTTTTCTAAAACCTTTATCCCAAGCAGAAGGCGGCTTTCCTCATGTGCCTGTTAGTTTAACACTGATTACAGAATCGGGACTTACCCAAGATATGACTTTGTTTCCAAGAGAAAAAACAGCGGCAACGATTTTGTTGAAACCATCAAGT
>JAIEMR010000160.1 GCA_019751935.1 Alphaproteobacteria bacterium | reverse complement strand
GGGTTTCAATTTACTTTTCAAGAACAATCATTTCAATCTATGGGTCCATTCTTTTTCTTAATTTTGCGCTCAAGACCTTATATGTGGATTTGTTTCCTGTCCGATATTGTTTGATCAATTTTTGCCAGCGAGCAACCAGAGTTTTTGGTGCTTCTGCGTATCCATAGCCAGGCATATCAACCAATATCAATCGCTCATCAAGAGAGAAAAAGTTTAGTTGCTGTGTGCGTCCTGGAGTGTTTGACGTGCGCGCTAAAGTCAAACGTCCTGTTAGGCTGTTGATCAGACTTGATTTTCCAACATTAGAACGGCCCGCAAAAGCAACTTCTGGCAAGAAAAACTCGGGTAAGTCTTCAAGCTTTTCAACGCCTCTTAAAAACGTACATTCCTGCTTAAAAAGCCACTGTCCCCAATCCCAAAGCTCGTTTAAATGCTCAAAGTTTTCTGTCATCTCTTTTTAGCTTTGGTTGTAATCGGTGCATTAGAGGCACGGTGGGTGATTAGCATTTGCTGAGCGATTGAAAGAATATTGCTCCAAGCCCAATAAATAACAAGACCCGCTGGAAATGATGCAAACAGGTAAGTAAACATCAACGGCATGATCAGCATGATTTTAGCTTGAGTCGCATCAACAGGCTGAGGGTTTAGGCGTTGTTGAAGGATCATGGTGGCTCCCATCAAAAGGGGTAAGGCACCAATTATTAAGAATGAAGGTGCATCCCATGGCAAGAGTCCAAACAAGTTAAAGAAACTGGTAGGATCTGGCGCAGAAAGGTCATGAATCCAACCAAAGAAGGGTGCATGACGCATTTCAATAGTTACAAAAAACACTTTGTATAAACAGAAGAAGATAGGAGCCTGAATCAACATGGGCAGGCACCCAGACATTGGGTTAATCTTTTCTCGCTTATAAAGCTCCATGAGTTCTTGGTTCATGCGCATTTTATCATTAGCATATTTTTGCTTAATCTTTTCCATTTGCGGCTGCATTATTTTCATGCGAGCCATAGAATTAAAGGATTTATTAGCAAGTGGGTAAAATAAAATCTTAACAAAAACAGTCAGTACCAAAATAGCAACACCCAAATTTCCTAAAAGCTGATGCAAAAATTCCAAAACATAAAATAGTGGCTTGGTTACAAAGTAAAACCAACCAAAATCAACGGCCAAGTCAAAGCGTTTGAATCCTTGTTTTTCTTCGTAAGCATCAAGTATTCTTAGAACTTTTGCACCTGAAAAGAGATGTTGTTTGTAATCAAGCGAAGCTCCCGGTTTTAAAACATGTTCACCATTATTGATTTCAGCTCGGTATATTTCGGCATCAGTTCCGCTAAAGCGTGTTTGAACAGATAAACCTTGATCTGGAACCAGTGCTACAAGCCAATACTTATCAGTAAACCCAACCCAGCCACCTGTAGAGGTTTGAATGACTTCTTTTTCCTTAATCAACTTTGAATAATCAAATTCTTTAAGGCGATCTTGAGCCACACCAACAGCGCCCTCGTGTAAGATATAGTATCCGCTGGTTTGAGGAGTTCCTACTCTTGTGATTCTTCCATAGGGTTGTAGTTTAATTTCTTCATGGCCGTTGTTCACAACTTTGTCGTTTATGGTGAAAAGATAGTTTTCATCAACCGAAAAGGTCCTTTCAAAACGAAGACCTGCACCATTGTCAAAGGTTAAAGTAACCGGATGCTCAGAGGTCAATGTTGCGACTGCGGCATTTGAATTGCCTTTAAGTTTCCAAACTGCATTTGCATCAGGAAGCTTACCTTGGCCTTGCCATCCAAAATCAGCAAAATAGGCGCCTTTTGTATTTTGTGGGCTAAGCAGCATGATCTCAGAACTTTTTGGATCTGTTGTTTCATGATATTCAGCCAGAGTTATATCGTCTAATCTGGCTCCTTTTAGATTGATGGAACCATGTAACTTAGGGGTTTGAATTATAATTCTGGATTCTGTAGAAAGTGCTTCAGAGCGTTCAACTGTTTTAGTGGGCTCAAGAGCAGAGTTGGATGCTTTATCGGCGGGCGTTTCAGAATTTAGCGGCTTGGCCTTTGCAATTTCAGCATGATGGACTGCTTCAGCGTATTTGGGTTTTTCGTAAAAGAAATTAAAACCAATCAAAATTGCAAGTGATAAACCAATAGCTACGACCAGATTCCGTTGCTCAGACATAAAAAATAACCTTAATTAATTTGAAGAATTCAAAGTGGGGTGAGGAGAAGAGGGTTTATTTGCAGGTCTCGGCATAGGAACTGGATCGTAACCCCAACTTGAACCAATTTGCCGTGCGATCTTTTCATAAGGGTGACAACGGGCTAATCGCTTTAGTGTTAACCATAATCCCTTCGCTAGACCATGAAATTCAATAGAGGTGATAGCATATCTAGAACAAGTAGGCTCAAACCTACATCCAGGAGATAAAAAAGGTGATATTATCCAACGATAAAAATGTATTAAAGCAATAACTAGTCGTGCCATACATCTCTCCTTAACATATTGTAGCCTTATCCTTATTTGTAGTCATTTGCCTTAAACAACGTTCTACACTGAAGTCCAAATCTGCTGAAAGCTTGGAGAAGTCAGCATCTACAGTAGATGTAAGGGCTATAAAAACAAAGTCAATACTTCCATCAAAAGAAGTTGGAATTTTAGCTTTTAAGTTTTTGTCTACCCAAGCCCTTAAACGACGTTTTGCGCGATTTCGATAAACCGCATTTCCGACGCGTTTGCTTGCAGTAAAGCCTGCCCTAACTTCTACCGGCTGATCTACGTTCCTCGCTAAATAACAACATTGAACGATAACAGTTTGAGTTTTTGTAACAGTTCTTGCTCCTGCTACCCGCAAATAATCTGCTCTTTTTTTTAGACGGGTCAGAGGCATGAATTAAGAAACTTTATGCAGACAGTCTTTTACGTCCCTTTGCACGACGAGCCACAATAACACGACGACCACCTACGGTTGCCATACGTGCACGAAAACCATGACGACGTTTTCTAACGATTTTGCTAGGTTGATACGTTCTTTTCACTTCATGTACCTTTAAATTTGCTTGATATATATCTATGAATTCTATTTTAAAGTTTTATAGCACATAACAGGTGAGTTTGTGAATAAAAAACTGTAGATTAAAAAATGATATCCGTGCTAAGGGTTTAGAGTTCGTTACTTACAAGACAATATAGCAAAA
>JAIEMR010000129.1 GCA_019751935.1 Alphaproteobacteria bacterium | reverse complement strand
GCAGGTCAATGCTCCAGACTAAATGTCACCGTGCTGACGACTCTGATTTTCTTTTCTAGGCTTCTTGCTTCGCTATAATCGTGGTTGTCACCATAGGAATCTTGTCCGCTGATGCTAAAGGCTCCTTGATTAGCGGAACGAATATGCCCAACTTTGGCGCCTGAATCATTAGCAAATTGAAGCGCTGCTTGGCGGGCACTTTTGGTGGCCTCTGCAATCATTTGCGGGCGCAGTTCAGTAAACTTTGTGTAATAAAATTGTGGATCGCCAGAAATAACAATCCCTTTTTTAATTAATTCACCCAGCTCCCCAGTTGTCTTTTTGACTAAATCAACATTGGTTGTGCGAATGGATACAAAATCACCAAGGATATAACGGTTTTGGACATCTTTTAGCTCACCATAGTCGCGGGCGAGTTTATCAGTAACATTGGTTGTTCCGGGTTTAATTTCTTCGTCCTTAAAACCTTGGGATTTTAAAAATTCGATAATGGCTTGTTTGTCAGTTGCCATTTTTTGATCTATGGCGGCAAGGTCATCGCCGCTTGTTTTAAAATGAATATCCCACACAGATAAATCGGCTTTGACTTCACGTTCAGATAAACCTTTTACAATTACAGTGCGATCGTGCGTTTTAAAGCGTTCGATGGCTTTCCCAATAAAATATCCGCCAAATCCTGGCCCGAGCGCAATGGCAAGCCCACAAGTGACAATGGTGATACTGACGCGTGTTCTATTGTTCATAAGAATATCTTTCAGGTTGGGGCATTTTCTATCCCTCATAATACTGCTTCCTGATCGCTTATGGTAAGGAGTTTTTTAAAAAATTTAGTTATAGAATGACAAATAAGTGTTAAATATCTTTTAATACTCTGAGTAAAAATAACCTTCTCTACAAAAGGAACTAAAAATTGTACGCTCTGAATCCAAAAATTTTACGTGAATATGATATCCGCGGCACCTTTGGCAAAAGTTTGACCTTAGAGGACGCCTCAGCTCTTGGGCGCCGTTTTGCTGAAATGATGCGTGGGCAAGGCTTTAAAAACGTATGTGTGGGAAGAGATGGACGGTTAAGCTCTCCTGTTTTAGCAGAAGCGCTTATTAGTGGCCTTATAGAGGGCGGCGTCAATGTAAAGGATATCGGCGTTGGACCAACGCCTATGGTTTATTTTGGAGTTAAGCATTTAAAAACCGATGCAGGAATTATGGTGACAGGGTCTCATAACCCTCCAGAGGATAACGGCTTTAAAATGACCCTATATACCAGGCCTTTTTTCGGTCCTGATATTCAGGGCTTAAGCAAATTAAATGGAGAGGCTGCAGAGGCTCCTGGTGCCCTTGAAACGATCAATATCGAAGCGCTTTATACAGAGCGTCTTTTAAAGGATTATCGCCCTGGCAAAAAGCCTTTGAAACTAGCGATTGATCCAGGAAACGGAGCCGCGGGACATATTGTTGAACTTTTGATGCAGTCAGGAAAACTGAACGGCAAAGTGTTCGCTGTGAATACTGCAATTGATGGAAATTTCCCAGCCCATCATCCAGACCCAACGGTCCCTGAGAACTTAAAAGAACTGACGGCATTGGTTAAAAAAGAGGGCTGTGATCTTGGAATCGCCTTTGATGGAGATGCTGATCACATTGGGGTGATTGACGGTTTGGGGCGAATTTTATGGGGCGATCAATTGATGATTTTATGGTCACGGGAGGTTTTAAAAAGCCATCCTGGAGCTACGATTATTGCTGACGTTAAAGCAAGTCAGCTGTTGTTTGACGACATCACGGCTCATGGCGGCAAAGCTATAATGGCTAAAACGGGGCATTCCTTGATCAAATCAAAGATTGCTGAAACCAAGGCGATGCTTGCGGGCGAGATGAGTGGACATATCTTTTTTGCAGATACCTATTATGGTTTTGATGATGCGTTATATGCTGCCATTCGACTTTTGAATATTTTACATGACAGTGATCAGTCTTTGGCTGAAATTTTTGATCAAATTCCAAAGCGCGTGAACACACCTGAAATTCGCATCGAATGTGATGATGAGCAAAAATTTATAATTGTTGAAAAGGTGCGCGATCAACTGACCAAGAATAACGCTTCTTTAAACGATGTGGATGGCGTTCGTGTTAATAATGCAGATGGCTGGTGGCTTTTAAGGGCATCAAACACCCAAGCGATTTTGGTGGCGAGATGCGAATCAGATACCGCGGATGGGCTTTTAAGGCTGCAAGAGCAATTGGGTTCTTATCTAAAACCGTTTGATTTGAAGATTACTTAAAAAACTGCACTGTCCGAAAGGTGACAGAAATTCGCGAATTTTCAACGAGGCTTACGCCGTGATAATAAGGTTTGCGGCGAAGAGGGCCTGTTAAAAGAAAAGCGGTTCCAGGTTTTTCATCAAGCCTGATGGCATGACTAAGATCATGCTGAGGCTTTTCTGCGCTCGATTCTATGATATAGAATTGTCCTTTACTATCGGGCCTTAGGACAACGCCTATAACATTCTTACCAAAATAAAAATCAACAAATTTGCCGTCGGTTATTCGGTCTGAAAAATCGACGTCGACATGGGGCTCTAGTTGATAGTCTTTGTGATAAACTGAGATAATGACATTCAAATAATCTTCGGCGTTTCCAAGTTTATAGAGGGGTCCAAAAGCATCAATACTGACCCCACATAAATCCATTAGATACGGTGGGATTTTTGTAAAAGCATTATCACCCTTAACAAGGTTAAAGTAATCAATCATAACCAAAATTGTACGTTTCTCGTTTGGTGGAAGATGTGCTTTGAACGTGTTTTGCATAAACCTTGGCTTGGTCACTTTCAAAAGCTTGAAGCGTTTTTGCTATGATATCGGGATGAAGAGTTATGTTGGGTATCAAGTAAGTAACTCCAAGATATTTGGTGTTTCACAAAAAATCCTTTGAGTATGATAGGCCATCATAAGATAAAAAAACAGCCTGAGAAAGATTTCTCAGGCTGGTTCTTTTCTGGAGGAACTGATTACGGTTTATTTTATAACCGTTGCACCTTCTGGAATTTTTGTAACTTCTTTTTCTGTTGCCCAATAAGTCATTGCCTCTGCTGGAGCCTCTGTAGCCTCTTTTCTTTCTGAAAGAAGGTACTTTGGAGTAACAGCCAACAGTTCTATCTGACGTCCTGTTTTGTCGGTGTAGTAAACTGTTGTTGCATTTTTACTTTTTAAATTT
>JAIEMR010000147.1 GCA_019751935.1 Alphaproteobacteria bacterium | reverse complement strand
TGATGCAATCATTAGCTTTGTCGACCCTTCGGTTAAATTTGGCCTTCAATTCACACCAAATCTAGAAGAGCAAATTGAAAAACCTAAAAAGGCCCCTGCAAAACTATCAGAAGCCCAGGAAAAATCCATCGCTGATGATTTGGAATTAGCACCAGAAGAGCCTGGATCAAACGTTGTAACATTGGATACTTTTCGTAAAAAGCCGTGATGTTATACCAATTATCCTATTTAAGTACTACGTCGTTGCTCATCGGAATCTTTGGTGCTCATTTATTTCATATAAACTGCGCTCCTCGATCCTCGGGCGCCTAGTATTACATAAATATTATAAATGGTATTATCCATTGAATAACTGGAAAAACCTGAAAAGTGAATGTGACCTTAGAAATGCTCAGCTTATGGCTGTTAGCAAAGGACAAGGAATTGAAAAAATCCTGCCCCTCTTAAGAGCTGGTCAAACACTTTTTGGTGAAAACCGAGTCCAAGAAACTCAAAGCAAATGGCAGTGTGTGAGAGAAAATTATCCGGACGTTAAACTGCACCTTATTGGACCTTTGCAAACGAACAAAGTTAGGCAGGCCCTAACGTTATTCGATTGCATCCAAAGCGTTGACAACCAACGCTTGGCAGACAAATTAAAACAAGAAATGTCTGTGCTTAACCTAAATATCCCTTTGATGATTCAACTCAATCTTGGAAATGAGCCTCAAAAAAGAGGTATTGCCCTATCTGAAGCTGATGATTTCATAAACTATTGCCGCTTTGAATTAAAGCTTTCTATCATTGGATTAATGGGAATTCCACCTTTAGAAAAAGATCCTGTTCCGTATTTTAAAGATCTCATAACTTTAGCGGATCAGCATAATTTAGTGCAAAGAAGCATAGGGATGAGCCTTGATTATAAAAAAGCTCTTAAGTGTGGAAGCACTCTGATTAGAATAGGAACGGCTCTGTTTGGCCCTCGGTAAAATTAGCACTGCGCTCATAAAACTTATTTTTATCTTTTTATCACCTATTGACATTTATCAAACAAACTCTATCTTAACATATAGAGTAGAAAATGCTATTCATAAACGTTTATTTCTTGTGAAGGGTTCGACAGGCTTTTTAAGTGGGGAAAAGTCTGGATGGGGAAGGTATGCCTTTTTGCCATTATGGTGAGAGGGCATTCCCCCCGCCCTTTCGGTGGGCGGAGAATTGGGTGGGGATAGTGTTTTGAGATTTAAATTTAATAAAATTTTCATTAAAACCTGCTAAAGGATCGGAGTAATGCGGATCAACCCGATAAAGGACCAAAGTAATGTGGGGCAACCAGTTAAGGGCCAAAATTATGCGGATCAACCTGTTAAAGAGCCGAAAAAGTGTCAATCAAAAAACGGGCATTTTCATTTTAAGTGTATACTCAAACACGCGAATTCTGGGTTAAAAGAGAGAAGAACCGTGCAAGAAACAATGTGCCATTATAATGCAAGCATGGATCCTGTAGTCGGGGCCACAGAAAACTGTATTTTTTTACTAAATACACATCAGTTTCCCTATGAAAAACGAAGCAAGGCCATAGGATCCATATAGCAATTTATTCGTTTTAAATCCCGAATTATCGTTAAACGAAGTAAAAATGAAGGCATTTTATGATTGATAAGTTTTAAAGAAACAGATTAAGAAAAGCGCATCAATATCATTTTATTTGAATAGATAAAGGCCTAAATATGATTCGAAAACTTTCAGGTTTTTCGCTTATAGAAATTGCGATGGTTCTTTGCATTATTGGAATTTTATCCGGCATTGGGATACCAGCTCTTAATAACTTTCTCAAATACCAAAAAATCCGCAAAACCGAAGATCATTTGGAACAAATCTTTCAGTCCTTAACCAGCTATGTTTTAACAAACAAACGTCTTCCTTGCCCCGCTAAACCTGGCGAACCTGCCCCAGAAAACGGAATTTCTGAATCAAATTGCCTTTTTTCAGAAACATTTATTGGACTTGTTCCCTATCGCACTTTGGGAATCCCCGAAAAAATCGCAAAAGATAGTTATCATAATTGGATAACATATGCGGTCAATCCGTCTCTTACAAATTCGGCCATAAAATCTTTAAATGCTTCTCATGATTCAGATTCACCCAACACAGTTTTTTGTGAGGTAGAAAAAAGCCACATAGACCTAAAAGTCACAAACGCTGAAAAACAACCCGTTTTAGATCCAGAGGCTTCCAACGACTTAATTGCCGTTGTTCTCATTAGTCATGGAGCAAATGGTGGAGGGAGCTTTAATTTAAATGGAGAAAGAAAAGAAGCAACCAGTCCCGATAAAGCCATTAACGCAAATGCCAGTCCTGATTTTATTGACAGGGGATTTTCCCTAGCGAAAGAAGATTTTTTTGATGATACAGTAAAATGGATTACCCGAGACAACCTAATGGCACTGTATGGAAAACAACCCTGTAAAAGACGCTGAGATAAACGCTCAAAAACAAGAACTTCGCCGCTTGATGCAGGTCAAGCTTCAAACAATTGACTGGACAGAAATCAGTATTCAAGTTTTAAAAAACTTAAGAATTTTCCTTCAAGACTCTTTAAAAGAAAAACGAATTGCCGGCTACTGGCCAATTGTAAATGAAATCAATATTATCCCTTTTTTAAAAGCATGGTGCCTTGAAAAGGGATCCGTTTGTCTGCCAGTCGTTCAAGAAAAAAACAGCCCTTTAAAGTTTTATACCTGGACACCTGAAACAGAGATGGAGCCTGGCCGTTATCAAATTCTGGTTCCAAAAGAAAAAATCAATCCCGTTGTGCCAGATATTCTTTTGATTCCTTTAACAGCATTTGATAAATCTGGCCATCGCTTAGGAAAAGGCGGCGGTTATTATGATCGAACCCTTCATGAATTAAGGCCTTTCAAAACTGTTCATGCCATAGGTCTGGCAGCAGAAGAGCAATATTTGCCCTCAATTCCTTATTCCTTTCACGATCAACCCCTTGATGTTGTTGTGACGGAAAAACGGATTTATCGTCTTAGAACACACGTATAATTCTGGAAAAAAAGAGCTTCTGTCTCTAATAACAACATAAGGTTGTTTCTAATTTTATTTCTGGATATATTGTGAAAAAAGCTCAAAGATTTAATTAAAATATCTTAGCTTAGATGTGTTTTAGAAACAGAAGGTAGAGAGTAAAAATAAGATGGTAGAGGAAAAAAAGCGCCAAATACTGAATTATTTATTAAGTTACTCTTTGATTTTACTCGGAATAGTCTATTTGATCGAAAAAAAAATTTTATGAGGTTTCAGTTGAATGAGTTGGGGGTTTCAGTTTGCAATTATAAATTGAAATATTATTATATTTTTTATTATAATTTTTGTT
>JAIEMR010000120.1 GCA_019751935.1 Alphaproteobacteria bacterium | reverse complement strand
GATGCCCAAGCTCAAGCGCAACACTAAAAACAGGAATAGAAAATATGCTAAAATATTATGTTCCTGAAGTTACGGAGGTACGTCAAGTTGGTCACTAAAAATTTACTTTGGTTTTGTTTTGTTATTACATTGTTCATTCATGAAGGTCACGCTAGAGTTAGCATTCCCTTGGGAGTACAAAAGCCCTCTAACAACGAAACAAAAAGCTCCTTAGAGTCCTCGACAAATTGCCAAGAAATTATCAGTCATTTTGAAAAACAATACGGCATTCCTGATAAATTACTGGCTTCAATTGCAATGGTTGAATCGCGCAACTCTCCGTGGGCTGTGTACGCTTTGAAAAAATCTAGGTTTTTCTCCACACAAGAAGGAGCCATCGATTATATTCAAAAACTAAAAGCAAAGGGTGTTAAAAACATTAACATCGGGTGCATGCAAATTAATTTACAATCTCATGGTCGTCGATTTAAAAGTTTAAAAGATATTTTGCCTCCCTATCACAACATTGCCTATGCTGCAAAACTTATGAAGGTTTTGTATGCTCAGTACGGATCTTGGGAAATGGCAGTGAAGCATTATCATTCAAGTTCTTCAATTTATAACGTTTCTTATAAAGACCGAGTCTTTTCTGTATGGGCTCATAAAAAAGGCGAAACCTACACAGCTTCTTCTCAATCTGTTTCGTGGAATCAAAAACAAGCTTCTTCGGCTATGAATCCTCATGAAGAAAAGCAACCGCTTATTAAAATCGCATTTGGCCCAGGTGCGGGCGTATCAAAACAATTTTTGAAAAATAAATAGAGTTTTATATGGCAGAGTCAATTGATCAATCATCAATCAATCAACTTTTTTTAAATGCTCGTACGCATTCTTTTTGGCAAGACAAAGAAGTAAGCGATGAACTTTTAAAGCAAGCGTATAACCTTGCTAGGATGGGTCCAACAAGTGCCAATTGCTCTCCCTTAAGAGTCATTTTTGTAAAATCAATGGCTTCAAAAGAAAAACTCAAACCTTTCCTTGCTGAAGGTAACATCGAAAAGACTATGTCAGCACCTGCGACAGCTATTTTTGGACAGGATATGGAGTTTTATGAAAAACTCCCGGCTCTTTTTCCTCATGCAGATGCGAAATCTTGGTTTACAGGAAGTCCTGATCTTATTGAAACAACTGCCTTTAGAAATGGAACACTCCAGGCTGCTTACTTTATTCTTGCAGCTCGTTCCCTTGGCCTTGACTGCGGTCCGATGTCAGGCTTTAATAATCAAGGTGTAGACGAATCGTTTTTCGCCGGCACTTCTTTTAGATCAAATTTCTTATGCAACTTAGGTTATGGGATTCCTGAAAAGCTTTTCCCTAGATCTCCTCGATTAGATTTTACTGAAGTCTGCCAAATACTTTAAGGGATTGTTATGAACGGCGTTGATATTGGTGTTATTGTTATTGTTTTGATATCAGCCGGCATTGGCCTTATTCGTGGGTTAACTCGGGAAGTTCTCTCTGTTGTTTCATGGCTGGGCGCTGCTGTGGCTACTTTGATTGCTCTTCCTTTGGCGCAAAACATAGCAAGACAGCACATTAGCAACCCCATGATGGCAGATGTTGCAACTGCTGCTGTGGTTTTCATTCTCTTTTTGATTATTTTTAGCTTAATCAGTCATTTTCTCTCCGGACTTATTAGACAGAGTGCTCTTGGTGGAATTGACAGATCGCTCGGTTTTGGTTTTGGTATCGTACGCGGCATTATCTTTTTATGTTTTCTTGAAATTACAATGAGCTGTTTTGTGTCAAGAGCCAATCAACCCTCCTCTGTAAAAGAAAGCAGGTTTACTTCCGCAATTTACCAAGGGAGTGATTTACTTTTTCAAATATTTCCTTCTTCTTTACAGAATTTCATCACCTTGCAACATCAAAGACGTAGCAATGAAACAAATGCTAACACTCCCTCTTCTTCTGCAACAACTGAGGTTGTTGAATCTCTTTTAAAAACCCAATTAGAACAGCATCTTCAACATGTAGCGCCTCCTAATAAAGAAGAGAAGAAAATAGAAACACAAAGAGTGGCAGAGGATCTGGCTCAATTAAAACCAAAGGCCCCTGAACCTCAGGATGCAAATCGGTATTCAAAAAAGCAACGCCAGGATATGGAAAGGCTATTAGCGCTAGAAGAATCACCGGAATAAAGAATTTATCCATAGGATGGATACATTCTTATTTCTTCGAGATCACCATATTGCACATCATCAGAACCCTCAACAGTGTCACCTTTTATAGAATTTTGAGACGTAAGATCCTCATGCAACTGATCTAAATAGTTTTGTAAAGCATTAAAATTTCTAATTTGCATCAGCGTTAAAAAGAATTCGCCTGTTTTAGGCTTTCCACCTAATAAAGCCACATCATTATCCCGTAAATATCCCAATATCTGCATTGTTGTCCAAGCAGCTTTTCCAAAGCTTTTAGTCTGTCTGATAATGTAGAATTCGTTAAGATCTGCCGACCAACTTGCCTCAATATTTACGAATAAAACCACAAAAATCAGAATTAAAATTTTTCTCATTCCCCACCCCTTTTAAAAAATACTCCTTAAATTATTCCAGGATGGTTTGGCATACCCTGTCAAGTGGGTGTGGAAATATATAATTTTTAATGCTTATTGCAAATAAAATAAAAAATAATTAAAATTTTACATAAAAGTTTTCTGTTTTGGTTTATTTATGTTTTTTATTACTTTCAGGGTGATCATCTTATCCTCTTGTTTGGTGTTTTCTGGATTAGCTGAGGACAGCCCCTTAATGATCCCCGGCTCAAAAAAAGGCCCCCCTCCACCGTTAAAGCCTTCTCCAATAGATGCTATAGGAGATCCTGTTAGCCCAGTTTTTAGTGTAGCAACTCCTGTTGGTGTAGTTATTGATACTTCAAAACTCACTACTGAGTCATATAAAGATCCGACTATCATGGCTAGCCTTAATACCCATACCGCACCCTCTTCCGGCTGTGGCCTTCCAAGAACAAAGCAAAAAAGAGAAAGAGATGATGGTCCTCCAACAGTGATTCCTTCTTCTGATATGCAAACTCTTTCTACTATAAGCGCACCTCCCTTTGGCTCACCCACCAGCACTCATAAAGAAGGAGGCAAACTAAAAAAAAGCCACACCTGTCTTCTGCCTGGCCTAGAAGGACTTGCTCTTTTTACTACTCCAACAACTGCTAGCACCCCCACAACGACGAGTATGGGGGATTCACCTGGAGATTTGAGTGAAAGTGCGGTGTTCAAAGAAGAAGAGGGTGGCGACGGTTAAAAATTAATCTTCATCATCATCTGACCCAGCCTCATTTCCAGACGATACTTTACTTGGTGATCGGCTACTTGATTCGTCCTCATCTTCATCATTATCACTTATGGGCTCATCTGGATCTTCCTCGTCCTCAGTTCCATCTTCCTTGAATTT
>JAIEMR010000014.1 GCA_019751935.1 Alphaproteobacteria bacterium | reverse complement strand
CAAGCAAATAGACAGTTAAACTTTGATAAAATTCAGGGAATTTACGGGCAATGCGAAGGATGTCATGCATCATTATCCCTCTGCCTGGCCCTAATTCTACTACTTGCACAACTGAGGGCTTACCGATCCTTTGCCACAAATCAATCATCCATAAGGCCAAAAGTTCACCAAAAGCTTGGGTTAATTCAGGAGCCGTTATATAGTCTCCTTGTTTTCCAAGGACAGGCCTAGATTTGTAATACCCATATAAGGGATGATAAAGAGAGAGTTCCATGAATCGCTTCACAGTCATAGGACCCTTTTGCTGAATCTCATGGATAATAAGCGAATTAAGTTGGTTCATGTTCTTTTAGGAAGTGCCCAAAACATTCCTATTACAAAGAAGGGTAATGCTAAAAGCTGGCCTGTTGTAAAGGGCAAAGATAAAAAATTATAAACGATATCAGGCTCACGAACATATTCGACCAAAAAACGAGAAGTAGCATAACCCGCTAAAAATAGCCCTGTTATGCGTCCTGGCGTCTTTGACAACTGGGTTCGATACCAAACAAACCCAAGTATCAGAAAAAGTGCAAGCCCTTCTAGAGCTGCTTCGTATAATTGGCTTGGATGACGGGGTAAAAAACCTCCACTTGGAAACTCAACTGCCCAAGGAACGTCAGTGACTCTGCCATACAATTCACCATTAATAAAGTTAGCAATACGGCCAAGACCAATACCAATCGGCACTGTTGCTGCCATTACATCGGCAAAACGAAAGGGATTGATAGAACGGCGTTTACAGTAAATAAGGGTGGCGATAATCACCCCAACTAAACCGCCGTAAAAAGACATCCCTCCTCGCCAAGTCATCAAAATTTCCAAGGGATGGCTAAAATAGTATTCAGCTTCGTAAATAAGAATGTGCCCTAAACGACCGCCCACAATAATGGCAATGACAATCCAGGTTACAAAATCATCAAAATCTTTTTCTTTTAAATCAGAGGCATAATGCCTAGCCAAATAAAGGGCATAGCGCCAACCTGCTAAAATTCCGGCGATATACGCCACTCCATACCAATGGATCTTTAGAGGACCTATTGCAAGAAGCACAGGATCAATAGTTGGAAAAGCAAAGGTGAATAAGTTCATATGTTTTTACTTCAGCAAAGGTGACCACGTACAATCGGATGCATCTTTCTTTGTTTTAACCTGTTGTGTATGCCTACCTGTTAAATCAACTTTGTAAACTTGGCTTTGCCCGCTTGTTGCATGTTCTTTTGAATAAATCAGATATCGTCCATTTGGCGCCCAATCGGCTCCTTCCACTAAATACCCTTCTGCAATCAAACGCTCTCCCTTTCCCTCTGGAGAAATCACACCAATATAAAACTGCCCACCAACTTGTTTGGTAAAAGCAATTAAATCACCACGCGGTGACCATACTGGCTGAGAATATTTTCCCTTATCATAACTAATCCGTCTTAAATTACCACCATTGGTATCCATTATATAAAGCTGCTCCCCTTTGCATTCTGCATCACGGTCAGATGTAAAAACAATCTGTGTTCCATCCGGTGAAAAGCAAGGCGATGTATCAATAGATCTATGTTCTGTCAACTGAGTTAGCTTCTTACCATCAAGCCCTAACTTATAAACAGCACTCTTTCCGCCCTTTACCAAACTCATAACAACTGTTCTCGAATCTGGAGAAAACCTTGGGGCAAAGTTCATTTCACCTAATTTTCCAAGCGTTTCTTTCTTTTTTGTTTGTAAATCAAGAAGATACACATGGGCTGAGTTTTTCATATAAGATAGATAAGCAATTTTTTGACCATCTGGCGAATAACGGGGGGTTAAAACCAAACGACTGCTATCCGTTAAGGCTTCTGAATTTTCACCGTCTTGGTCCATACGCATAATACGTTTTCTAGAATTTTTGCCTTTACTGACAGTTTCTACGTACACAATATGGGTATTAAAATAACCTGTTTCATTAGTCACGCGGCTATAGACAGCGTCAGCTATCATATGGGCAATTTTTCGCCACTTTTTCTTATCACTGCTCATCGATAAGGCGATTAATTTTTGCCCGGCGATTACATCGTATAATGTAAAATCAACCGTGATTTTTCCGCCCCATTCTTCACTGATTTTACCGGTCAAAAGAAAACGAGATCCTAATAAACGCCAATCAGCAAATCGTGGCCCTTCCTTTACTAGAGATTCTTCTTTTTGAATGTAGGATCCCTCAGGTGTTAACTCAAACAGGCCTGAATTGACGAGGTCATTGCCGACCACCTCAGCAATATCAGAACCAACACCTCTGGCCTCAGAGTCTTCGCTATAAAAGCTGACAATAGCAATCGGGTCAGGCCTAACCTCACCCTTAGTGATTTCTATTTTTAGAGCCTGCGCTGCTGTTGCAATCAAACAAACAAGAAAAATGGCTACTGTTTTCATGACTAATTAATACCTTAAATTTTTAAAATCTATTAAAACATATCTTTGGGGTTAAAGCTCATCTCAAGATCTTTCCATTGCTCGTATTTATCTGCTGGCAAAGGAAGTGGGTTGCATTGAGGATCGAGCACTGCTCTACGGGCATTTTCTGCCGCAGTTCTAAAGCCGCTGTCCTCTGCCATACGACTTTTATCAACGATATCAGCTTTGGTCACTGTCCCATCTTGTGCAATTTCCATCTTAATATCGACAACCATATCTTTAGCGCCCTTTAACCCAGCTGGCACCAACCAACATTTACGAATCTTTTGACGAATCGCATCAATCTGGGTTGCTGTAATAACTTCACCTACAGTTTCAGCTGGCGAGCCATCTTCGGTTGTTGAGCTGTCATCGTTCACATCCTTTAACAGATCATCTAAAGCTGACTTTGAGTCTTTCTTATTTTTAGAATCAGGCTTTTTGTCTTTAGCTGTTGAGGCTTTCTTTTTCTTTAAGTTAACCTCAGCCTTTTCATCTGTTTTCTTTTTGTCCTTTTTCTTTGGATCCTTTTTATCCTTCTCAGGCTTTTTCTTTTTCTCTGGTTCCTTCTTCTCAGGCTTTTTAGGCGTTTCCTTCTTTTTTTCCGGCTCTTTCTTTTTCTTTGGTTCTTTCTTCTCAGGTTTTTTCTTTAAGATAGGATCAACCTCTTCCTTTGAAGGTTCTGGCTCTTTTGGTTCCGGAGCTGGCTTTTCCTCGGGTTTTTTTGGCTCTTCTGGCGGTGGTGGAGGTAATTCCTTTTTCTCTACCCGACTTTCCTCTGGCTCAGGAGCCGGCGGTTCCACTGGTTTTTCTGGTTTTGGAAGAGGTTTAGGTTCTTCCGCTTTTTGGTTTATAGGTGACAATTTTGGAGCCGCAGACTTATCCCCAATCTGCACAAAATCGATAACCATAGGCTGGTCATCTTTTAATGTAGTTTTAAAGGGATTGCCAATACTTACTCCAAAAAGAATCAGAATAAGTAAGTGCAGAATGGC
>JAIEMR010000057.1 GCA_019751935.1 Alphaproteobacteria bacterium | reverse complement strand
CCTTTATTTCATATCCCGCTTCTTTAGCTTTAGTCTCAGTATATCCAACAGATGCAATTTCTGGTTGACAGTAGGTACATCCCGGAATATTTTTGTAATCGAGTGCTTCCGGTGAATGACCTGCAATTTTTTCAACACAAATAATTCCTTCATGAGAAGCCTTATGAGCAAGCCATGGGGCTCCTGCAACATCCCCTATGGCATAAATGCCTGGCTCGTCTGTTGAACACCACTCGTTCGTTATAATTTGACCACGATCAACTTTCACTTTGGTCTTTTCGAGGCCCAAGTTCTCTGTGTTTCCAACAATACCGATTGCAATAATGGCTGCATTTATATTAAGAGTGTGAGATTTTTTATCATTTCCTTCAACCACGGCTGTTACGATTTTGTCGGTTGCTTTAATATCTTTGACTGTTGACGACAGATGAAAATTCATTCCTTGTTTTGTGAATGCTTTAAGGGCAAGGTTTGAAATTTCTTCATCTTCTTGGGGTAAAATACGATCTTGCATTTCAATGACTGTGACCTCAGCACCTAAGGTCTTATAAAAGCTTGCAAACTCAATACCAATAGCACCAGAACCAATGATCAGTAATGATTTTGGCATAAAGCTTGGCGTCATAGCCTGCTTTGCAGTCCAAATACGTGTTGTATCGCTTGGCATATTTGGTAAAAGACGTGCTCTTGCGCCTGTTGCAAGAATGATATGCTTTGCTGTCAGCAATTCTTTTTTGCCATCCTTATCAGTCACACTAACAGATCCGGGCTTTTCAATAAAACCTTGCCCTTCAAAAACAGTGACTTTATTCTTTTTTAAAAGTTGTTTTATGCCACCCGCTAATTGAGAAGAAATCTTACGTGAACGCTCAACAATTTTTTCAAGGTTTATTTTTGACTCTTTAACTTCAATACCATAATCGCTGGCGTGATCGATGAGGTGTTTTATTTCAGCGCTTCTTAAAAGAGCTTTTGTTGGAATGCATCCCCAGTTAAGGCATACTCCACCTAGATGTTCACGTTCAACTACAGCTGTTTTTAAACCTAATTGACTGGCTCTAATCGCTGCCACATAACCACCTGGACCACCACCAATGACGATGACATCAAACTGACTCATTCTTTTGACCCTAAAACTTTATATGATTTTTGATACTACCATAAAATGGACTGTATCAAATTGCCAAATGAAAATTTAGAAATAATCTTAACGACATAATTATGAAGAGTGATATTGTTAGGCTCAAAGCCTTAGACATTACTAAAAAACAAGAAATGCCTACAAAAAAAACGCTGTTTTGGTTTCGTCAAGATTTAAGGATATCAGATAACCCAGGCCTTTATGAAGCAGCAAAGCAAGGTGCTGTTATGCCCGTTTATATCCAAGATGAAAAAACAGCGGGTGATTTTAAAATGGGAGAGGCAAGTCTTTGGTGGCTTTATCATTCCCTGACTGATCTTAACAACAGCTTAAACAATACGCTCAACGTTTACCAAGGGAATGCAAAAGAAATCCTATTAAGGCTTGTCAAAGATAATTGTATGGATGCCATTTATTGGAATAGATGTTATGAACCCCAGCGCATCAAAGAGGATACAGATATTAAGTCATCCTTTAAGGCAGAGAATATAGACTGCCAAAGTTTTAATGGGTCCTTGCTTTTAGAGCCTTGGCAAGTTGTAAAAAGCGACGGCAACCCTTATAAAGTTTTTACCCCCTTTTATCAAAAAGGATATTTGGGGATCTCCAACATTCGGCGGCCCCTACCCAAGCTAGAAAAATTAGATTTGATCAAGGAGCAATCCAATAAAACGACTATTACTCAACTAAACTTGTTATCGGACAAAAACTGGCATAAAAAAATTGAACCTTATTGGACAATTGGCGAGAAGGGAGCCAGGGAAAAATTACAGACATTCTTAAATGAAGGGTTACTTTATTATAAAGAGGGACGAAATTTTCCGGGTAAAAACAATACTTCCAGACTCTCACCCCACCTTCATTTTGGCGAAATTTCTCCCAATCAAGTATGGTTTGAGGCAGCAACAAAAGGTTTGGTAGAGAATCATTTGAGGGCCGATTTGGATTGCTTTTTAAGCGAACTGGGATGGCGGGAATTTTCTTATAACCTGCTTTATTACTTCCCTGATTTACCGCACAAGAACCTTCAAAGTAAATTTGACATGTTTCCTTGGGAAAATAATTTAGAAGACTTAAAAGCCTGGCAGCAAGGCCAGACAGGATACCCTATCGTCGATGCCGGTATGAGAGAGCTTTGGCAGACGGGATATATGCATAATCGTGTTCGCATGATTGTGGGATCATTTTTAGTTAAAAATTTATTACTTCACTGGCATCATGGAGAAAAATGGTTTTGGGATTGTTTGGTTGATGCTGACCTTGCAAATAACAGCGCAAGTTGGCAGTGGATAGCTGGGTGCGGAGCTGATGCCGCTCCTTATTTTCGAATCTTTAACCCTATAACTCAAGGTGAGAAATTTGACCCAGAAGGAAACTACACAAGGCACTTCGTTCCAGAACTTGCCAATATGCCTAATAAGTACTTATTTAGACCGTGGCAAGCTCCAGTCGATATTCTGGAAAGAGCAGGGGTGGTTTTAGGGTATAACTACCCAAAGCCAATTATTAACCTTGAATTTTCGAGACATAGAGCACTAGAGGCTTTTGCTTCGTTACCAAAAACATCGTTATCTATCATTTAAGATTTTCATCAACTGCTGCATATCGTCTGGCAATGGGGCCTCAAACTTCATCAATTCATTCTTTATAGGATGTATAAATTGTAACGCTACTGCATGCAAAGCCTGTCTTTTGAAATCTAAAATTTCTTTTGGGCAAAATTTAGCGGATGGAGCCGTTCTGCGCCCATACAAAGGATCCCCAACAACTGGATGACCTATAGAATGGCTGTGAACACGGATTTGATGTGTTCTTCCCGTTTCAAGGACAAATTCAACCAAACTGATTTTAATTTCTTCTTTAGGGCCAAAACCCCACAGCTTTTTAGTTGCGTAATGAGTGATAGATTTTTTACCTGCAGTATCCTTCACAACAGCCATTTTTTGTCTATTCTTTGGATGCCTGCCTATCTGAGTGGTTATGGTTCCCTGTAATGGGTGAGGGTGCCCCCATACTAATGCCCAATAAGTTCGCGCAAGCCGTTTTTCTCCATTCTCTACTGAAAATTGAGTAGCAAGTCCATTATGCGCTGCATCATTTTTTGCGGCCACCATAAGGCCACTTGTATCTTTATCAAGGCGGTGAACGATTCCAGGACGTTTAACATCGCCTATTCCTGAAAGGGAATCACCGCAATGAGCAAGCAGGGCATTTACTAAGGTTGAATCATGATGTCCTGGTGCTGGATGGACGACCATCCCAGGTGCCTTATTAATCACCAAAAGATCTTTGTCTTCGTAAATGATATCAAGATCAATTATTTGTGCTTTTGGAATTGCATCTTGAAGCGGAGGAGGGAGAAGAGTGTAAATTTCCCCCTCAA
>JAIEMR010000022.1 GCA_019751935.1 Alphaproteobacteria bacterium | reverse complement strand
AACTTTAGATATGTAGTGGAGAGTTTGTTTACAAATTTAGATGATCCAAATGAAAATATCCAGAAATGTGTGGCAAATGCATTGAGGAAAGCGATTAAACTTAATAATCAAGAGTTTTTGGAGATTGCAAAAGAAGTTGAAAAAAAAACCAAACAACTTTCAGCAATTATCCATTTGTATCCATCGATCCTTAAGGGGCAGACATTAGAAAAGTTTGAAGATTTTTTTGAAAGAATTAATGATATTCCTGAAATCAGAGAAATTTTAAGAAATTATCGTACTCCTAAAGGACAAAACCTGCTTGAATATTATAAAGAAAAAATTTTAACCGATAAGAATACGGCCCGGAAGCCTTTTAGAGATGTTATTGAGTCGTATTTAAAGGACGGTATCCTCATCACAGGCCAAGATCTGGATATAACTGTATTAGATAATGATTTTTACCTTGCACTTTCTGCCCCTTTTTTTTGGATGAAATTTAAACAATTCCTTCTTGAGTATCGAAATAAAAAGAATGAAGATTTAATACAGATAATTACCAGAGGCAGCGAATCGCGAGTTGAATCTATAGTACAAAAAATAGTTGAATTATTAAAAAGCATACAAAGATCAATTGATGATGATCGGCAGTTTCTTCAAAAATTATTAGCTAAAGCTGCACCTGAGACAAAACCAGCAGATGTAATGCTGATGGAAACGGAAATTGGACGCAGTTTTTTAACTAAGTTAGATCCCCAGTATTATGTAAAAGCTGATTCTTATGGGATCACCCCCTTGATGAGAGACGCTTTGGAAATGAATTCTCAAAAATTTCAAAAACTTCTCTCCTTTTTGAGGGAAAAAGGAGTGACTGTTCAGGAGGATCAAAAAGATTTATTTGGAAATACAATTGCATCGTTACGAAAGCTTAAGGAAGATCAGGAGGCTTTAGCTCCAGAAAAATTACTAGCGCAAAATCTACCATTTAAAAACTCTATTTGGAATGATATCAGAAGCTTTCCATATAGACAAATAGAAAGCGGAGATTATTTGTGTTATGCCTTGAGGGTAGTTTCTGTTCAAAACCAAACATCACTCCACAATGCGTTTTTTCAAAGACAGAGTCCCTATACTAAAGAAGAATGGGAACAAGTTAATGGTTTATGGAGAGGGCTATTTAAAGCCTATGATGATTTGGTCGATGATCAGCTTGAGAAAGAACGACCTGAGATAGAAGAGTTGAGAAAAAACACCAAATATTCCAGCTGGAAGGTTGAGGAGTTTGATGATAAACAATCACGCGCCAAAGAAGAAAAAGAATTACCCTTGGCTGCTCGTTATTTAAAGATTAAAACTTCTCCTAGTAGTCGTTCCTTTATTGATAATAATTCAGTGAGTAAAGTCCTGGCCGGAAATAGCACCTTTGGGATCAATTTTTCAAGAAAAGCAACAAATCCTGAAGCAAAGATTATTGTTAAAAAACTTAGATTGATTACACGTAACCTTAATTTATACCTTCAATCGATGATGTGGAAAGATGATCCAGGATCAAGTCTTAAAACAGCTCTTAGTAAAAAAATTAGCTCTCTCTTTTTCCAAGATTATCCTTTCGAGATTGCAGAAGAAAACAAACCTAAGCTGTTAGCTCACCAAAGGAACCTCGCGATTGTTACACTTGAGTTTTTATTAAATTCCAAGGCAGAGGTTACTAACGCTTTTGGAATTAAAAATGATAATCAGAAATTTGAATTTATTGACCAAGAATTGCAAAGCAAAGTTCCAGTCGGTGTGAAGGTGAATTCAAGGGCGCGTTTTGAAAGACTCAATGCACTTTATCCAGAGGCTTTTAGTGCCGATGCAGTTTATTAATTGGATTATTTGATATAGCCAGAATTTGGATAAAAATAAAACTGCTAATAAAGTAGGGCCAGTTAGAGATGATTATGCATTTTTCGTCATGGCGAGCAACAAAGTTGCGTGGCCATCCAGAAAATACACTGGATCACCACAGCTCCTCTGGAGCTTCGTGATGACGATGATCGTTATCACTTTATAAAAGGTTAGCTATGAATGGAATAGATCTTCCGCTTAAGGCGGAGGAAAATTCTTTTTTCTGGTTGAAATTTCCCCTCAAATACCACCATTTTTTTTAAATTACAAGTCTTGCTTTTTTTCTAAGTTCATGTTCAATTAATCAATATATCGGTGTCGATCGATGAGATGATCACTATATATAGTTAATTTTAGGAAAATATTTTGAAAGTTTGATCTTAAGAAAGGGTCATTTGTATGAAAATTCAGCGCCGCTTTACAGTTGCTGGTCAGTCTCCTTATGCAGGAATAGAATTTCGTAAAATCACTAGCGAAATTAAAAATCCAGACGGATCGGTAGTCTTTAAGCAGGATAATATCGAGATTCCTGTAAGCTGGTCCCAAGTGGCAAGTGATGTTTTGGCTCAAAAATATTTTCGTAAAGCTGGAATTCCAGAAGAAACAATCCCTGTTTCAGAGCCTGGCGTGCCTGAATGGCTCGCGCGCCGTACGGCAAAAGAGGGAACAACCTTTGGCAGCGAGAAAACTTCTCAGCAGGTGTTTGACCGTTTGGCAGGCGCATGGACCTATTGGGGATGGAAGGGTAAGTATTTTGATGGTGAAGAAGATGCTTTGGCGTTTTATGATGAACTTCGTTATATGCTGTGCCTTCAAATGTGTGCGCCGAATTCACCGCAATGGTTTAACACAGGTTTACATTGGGCTTATGGCATTGATGGTCCTGCGCAAGGGCATTTTTATGTGGATGACAAAACGGGTAAGTTAACCGCATCCAAGTCTGCCTATGAAAGGCCACAACCTCATGCTTGCTTTATTCAAAGCATCAATGATGACTTGGTCAATGAAGGCGGAATTATGGACCTTTGGGTTCGTGAAGCACGGTTGTTCAAATATGGTTCAGGAACCGGTACAAACTTTTCTAATGTGCGGGGTTCAGGTGAATCTTTATCAGGGGGCGGTAAATCCTCTGGGTTAATGAGTTTTCTTAAAATTGGTGACCGTTCAGCGGGTGCTATTAAATCAGGAGGAACTACTCGACGGGCTGCTAAGATGGTGATCTTGGATGTCGATCACCCAGATATCGAAGAATTTATTACCTGGAAGGTGCATGAAGAACAAAAAGTTGCAGCTTTGGTTACGGGATCTAAAATCAACAAAATGCATCTTGAAGCCGTCATGGAAGCTTGTTTAAATCATGATTTGCCAGAGGACAAAAAATTTGATCCAAAAGAAAATCTCGCTTTAAGAACAGCTATGAAAGCAGCAAGAGCTGTTTTGGTTCCTGAAAATTATATCAGAAGAACAATCCAGCTTGCTCAATTAGGGTATACGCATATTGATATGAAAAGCTATGACACAGACTGGGATTCTGAGGCTTATTCAACTGTGTCCGGGCAAAATTCAAATAACTCAGTTCGTCTAAGCAACGAATTTCTTGAAGCAGTTAAAAAAGATAAAGACTGGAATTTAATTGGCCGCATAAAAGGCAAGGTTGTTAAGACAATCAAAGCCAGAGAATTGT
>JAIEMR010000139.1 GCA_019751935.1 Alphaproteobacteria bacterium | reverse complement strand
GGTGCTACCTTTTGGGGGCATTATTAGGAATCTTAAACCTCTCTTTTATTCAAAGTGACATTATTAGCTGATCAAGCAAACCTGAACGAATAATGTTTTTCAAATGCATCAGCTTTCCAAACTGATCTCACTATCTGAATTTGGCTCAAACCATACCCTTCTTCTTGTAGCCATTTTTTAATCTGATTTTCAGTGTTTTCATCAACTAAACAGCCAAGCACGATTTCAGTTAATTCCTGCGCTTTAAAATTGTATTTAAAGTGATAGCCTTTATATCCTTCTAAATCAGCAAGTTCCTTTACTTCAATTTCATTTGGGTGCCTTCTTCCATCTTTACCGATAAACCCAGGCAATACCAATCTATGTTCTTTTTCAAAATCAAAGCTATCCCTTTTCAAAGCAGGAAGGTAGACAATCAAATGTGAAGCAAGGTGTGCAGCAAAGTCTTCATAGTCTTTATGTGGTATTGTTAGTAAACATTCCTCTGCTAAGTCTAAAAAATAACTTATGAAGCGATTAAATGCCTCAATGTCTTTTTCGTAGAAAACCCTAACACGGTATGTGGGGTGATTTTTACCAGCTTCATTTGTTGGAGGTGGATTTTCTTTAAAACGGAAACCTAGAGATGCTCCTAGGCCAGCATCTGCATATTCTCTAAGCAATTCTATATCATCTTTTTCGTCTGCAAGGGATAAAATATATATAGACATCCTATCTAAAATGGTTACAAATTCTTTATAAAAATATTCCCAAAAATCGGGAAAAATTGATGAAGAGCTAAATTTAAGGGATGTACCAGTTCTTATAGCTAATTCTAATTTTTGCTGATAGTTAATTAAAGCCGACCGTTCTTCAATCAATCCTAAAATAGCTTGATGACCAAGTTTTATTTCTTCTTCATCGGCTAGATATCCAAAAAAACCAAATCTAAGCTCTTTTTTCCTGATTATATTCTCAATACGTTTCAACTTTCTGTAATGAAATATGGTTTCAGGATTGTTGCCAACGCGTCCGTGGATAATTGGGGCTTTTTCTGAAAAATCTTTGATCGTCATACGTAATCCATTCTTTTAAAATTATTAAAACTTTAAATGTTGACATATATATGTCTCTGTGACATTTTATAAATGTCTCTAGGACACTTGTCAAGAGTTGAGTTTTTATGGAGTAGGAAGAATGATAATGACTAACAATATGGATGACCTTAAAAATCAAGCATCTTATGGGTATGGCCCTATGAGCTATAAGCAACCTAATGCTACGGTTGATGTGGCTATCTTCACGATTATTGATGGAAATCTCCATGTTTTAACTGTCAAAAGAGCTGAAAAGCCTTTTAATGAAATGTGGTCACTAGTTGGGGGATATGTTGATATCGAAAAGGACAAAAATCTTGAATCAACTGCAACGAGAAAGCTCCAAGAAAAAACAGGAGTACAAACGCCCTATTTAGAACAATTTGAAACCATAGGTAACGCTGATAGAGACCCCCGCGGTTGGTCAATAACCACTGTGTATTTTGCGCTTATTTCATCAGAAGGAATTGAGCTCAAAACCGGAAAAGGAACGAATGATATAAAATGGTCAAAAATTGAAAAGGGAAAGATTGAAGAGCCTTTAGCCTTTGACCACGCAGAAATATTACAAAGATGCATAGAGCGTCTTAGAAATAAAGTTTTATACACATCCTTGCCAATTCATCTAATGCCTAACGAATTCACTTTAAGCGAACTGCAAAAAGTATATGAAATCATCCTTGGTCAAAAGATTGAGCATAAATCCTTTAGAAGACGAATGCTTGGAGCTGACATTTTAATAGAAGCAGAAGGAATGCGACATGAAGGACGAAGGCCTGCCCAGCTTTATCGAGTTAAAGAAGGTCACAATGCCCATTTCTTTATTAGGAACCTCGAGGGAGCTACCTAACATATTAATGTTGGCTAAAACAAAGTTTCCAAAAAAATTTCAATATAATAATTATAAGATACAAATATGACGCAAGAACAACTATCTAAATATCAAGAAGAGCTTATCAGCGAATTTGAGAATGACGTTAAAAAAATACTAGAAGATATAAGCACCCCTTCTCCTAGTCATATACTTTATCACTACACATCCTTTAATAACTTCTCTACGAGAATTATTAAAAACAGGGAATTTTGTTACACAGATTTCCGTCATTTAAATGACCCAACCGAGGTCATTTTATCAACCGAAGTACTTCTAAAGGCAGTAGGGAGCCGAAAGGATAAAGGGGGCGCCTTAGAAAGGATTTTTTGGCAGCCTTTTTTGGATTTCTTTCCTGCCATGCTTAAACCAGAGGATTTTGAGAAAGTCCGGCATAATTTTGACCAAATCGATAAGATTGAGTCTAGCATTTATACTCTTTCTTTCTGTCCCAAAGTTGATTATTTACCAATGTGGCGTTGGTATGGAGATGATGGAAGAGGGATTTCTATAGGTTTAAAACCTGATTACTTTTCCTCTCATCCGGTAGTTGAAGGTGATAGATCTCCCCGGCCTATATATACAGACGTACTGTATTATGAAGATAGAGTTATTTCTGTAATAGATAAGCTATGTAACTCAGCAGAACAGAAGGTTACTAACCTAATTAAATTTTGTCAGAATAAAGAGGTTTCAGCTGATGATTTTCAAGAAATAGCCACTTCTTTTACAAGGGAGCTTCACAATAGATTAGTTTCTCATCTATTTCCACTCATGCCTGCCTTTAAGCATCATGGTTATCAAGATGAAAATGAGCATAGATTATATTATTTAGAATGCAAAGTAACATACAAGCCTGAATATAATAAGCCTCCTACCTTTTTTCCATTCGATGAAATTCCTGTAGAACGGCGTGGTACAAAGAATAGAAAGCCTATAGAAGGCATTTGTCTGCCTTATATAGAACAAAAAATTCCTTTTATTCGCTCTGATAAATTTTTCTTAGATGATATTGCTGGAATATGGGTTGGTCCCTGTGTGCACTTCGACTGCGCAAGAGAACAAATTATAAAGCTTCTTATGGAAGCTGGATATGACATTGCTAAGATTGACACAGAGGAAGGCATAAAAATAAAAAAATCTCAAGCGCCATACAGATAAAAAGTAAGAATTAACCCAACTTAAATCAGAGGTTCGTGCTATGCCAATTGAAATACTATCAACTGAACGGTTAAGATATTGGGCTGATTGTAGCAAGATTGGCTCCAACACGTGCAAAAAGGAAAGTTTTTCTTAATCTTTTTATGCTTCATTCCCACCACTTTGAGTCCTCCTCTGAATAAAGGCCTCCAGATCAGAGAGCTTGTATTTTACAAGGCGGCCAATTTTTACAAATGGCAAGCCATACCTTTTGGTGCATGACCAAACTGCCAAAGTTCCTTCAGTTGTACCTAATAATTCGGCAGCTTGTTTACGTGTAAGCAATCGTTCTGAAATACTCTTACTCATTTGATAATTCCTTTAATGTAATTTTTAAGATATTAGCTTTTGATTATGAGTGACCTTCAGATTTATGAAAGGGGCTAATCATCACGCGGACTCTTTTTGGGTTAAGTCTGAATGTCTTTTGACTCCCTT
>JAIEMR010000109.1 GCA_019751935.1 Alphaproteobacteria bacterium | reverse complement strand
CATTTGATTGCTCACGTAAGGAATTTGTCATGCGCTTAAAACGCACGGGCCTTTATAAAGCAACCGAAGAAGAAAAAAATTGGTGCGATGAGATTGCAAGCTGGGAAGAAACTTTTATGCTATCACCAACCATGACCATTACCCATACCCACGCAAAACTAGTCCTTACATCCAAAGGCATGGATCAAGAATTCAAAAGAGGCTTAAAGCTTGAGGGCAGTTATTTCTTTCACGTACTTTCTTCAAGAGAAGAGTTTAGCGAATGGTGTATGAGTTATCTTCAAAAAGATAATAACTAGGTTTCGAAATAGTTAAAATTACCGTCATCTCTAAACATTAAAAACCGTATGGGCCGTTAACAATCTCCGTCATCACGAGGAGCCGTAAGACGACGTGGTGATCCAGGGTATTTCCTGGATTGCCACGTCACTACGTTCCTCGCAATGACGACAGTATTTATCTATTAAGCAGCGATAGCTAATTCAGCTTCTTTATAGCTAAATCCAAGGTCTCTAGCTGCAGCTTGGTGCGTAATCACACCTCTGTAAACATTTAGACCATTGCGCAAATGGACATCATCAAGCAATGCTTGACGGTACCCTTTTTGAGCCAAAGCCACAGTGAACGGCAATGTTGCATTGTTTAATGAAATTGCAGACGTTCTAGCAACGGCACCAGGCATGTTGGTTACGCAATAATGCATCACACCATCTACTGAATAACTTGGGTTTGCATGGGTTGTTGGACGACTTGTTTCAAAACATCCACCTTGATCAATGGCAACATCAACAAGCACAGAACCAGGACGCATTCTTGATACCATATCACGAGTTACCAATTTTGGCGCAGCTGCTCCTACAACAAGTACAGCTCCAACCACTAAATCAGCATCTAGCACACACTTTTCAATCGATTCTTGCGTTGCAAAAATTGTTTTGATGCTGCCATTAAACTGCCAATCTAATTCATAAAGACGCTTAAGACTTTTATCGATAATGGTAACATCAGCGCCCATTCCAGCTGCAAAACGCGCAGCATTAGCGCCAACAACACCACCACCCAAAATAGCAACTTTAGCAGGCGCCACACCAGCAACACCGCCCAAAAGAACGCCTGATCCGCCTTGGCCTTTTTCAAGCATCCAAGCGCCAACTTGGGCAGACATACGTCCAGCAACTTCACTCATCGGCGCAAGCAAAGGAAGCCCACCTTTTGAATCTGTAACAGTTTCATAAGCAATAGCAATACAAGACGAATCCATCAAACCCTTTGCTTGTTCTGGATCTGGAGCCAAATGAAGGTATGTAAACAAAACTTGCCCTTCGCGGAGCATTTTACATTCTGAAGCTTGGGGTTCTTTTACCTTAATAATCATCTCAGCTGATGCAAAAACTTCTTCAGCTGTTGCTGCAATTGTTGCACCAACCTTTTGATAATCTTCATCATTAAAACCTGCACCTGCACCTGCCATTGTCTGCACAACAACCTTATGACCAAGCTGAATAAGCTCTCTTGCAGAAGCTGGGATCAAACCAACACGATATTCATGATTTTTAATTTCTTTTGGTACACCAATAAGCATTTTTTGCCCTCTTTAATTAAGCCTAAAAAAAAAGCTACCTTTTCAAGTTTCAACTAAAAAGATAACTTTTCACCATTTTTCTAAGTTATCGAAATCTAGCATTTAATTTAGCAATTTGCCATAGAAAAGCGCTAGTTTACCGAAAATAATGAAAAGATTTTTTGAGTATTAGGCTGTGAAACAGAGAAAAGATGGCAACCTTTTCCAATACCTTTGGGGAGAATAAATGTTATTTTTTCACCTTTTTTCTTTTTATCTACCTTAAAGTATTTCTGTGTTTTATCAGAAAATAGTAATTCTTGATAATAGGTTGGCATGTCTATGGAATTAAGATAATTTTTGACCCTGTCTCGATCTTGCACACAACAAGCACCTTGCTGAACAGCGAGATCATAAGCCGCACAAAGCCCCAGAGCAACTGCCTCGCCATGCAAAAGACTGTTTTCATTTTTAGTAATCGATTCAAAAGCATGCGCAAATGTATGGCCTAAGTTTAGATACTGCCTTGTCCCTTGATCCTCTTCAAACCAATCTTGATCTATAATTTTAACTTTAAGTTGAATGCTCTTAAAAATATATGATGGCAGCAAATCTATATCGTTTAATATTTTTGTGTGATTTTGCTCTAACTCATCGAACAGGTCTCTATCTTCAATAAGGGCATGCTTTGTAAGCTCAACAAGACCAGAGGCTATTTGTTTTTTTGTAAGCGTTTTTAAAAATGTGGTATCAGTGATAACCAGTGAGGGGAAATGAAAACTGCCTATTAAGTTTTTTCCAAAAGTACTATTGATGGCCGTTTTGCCGCCTATCGAACTATCAACCTGCGATAAAAGAGTTGTTGGTAAATATATCCAAGGAATGCCCCGCAAAAGGACACTTGCGGAAAAACCCACAACATCCCCAATAGCGCCCCCACCAATGGCAATAAGAGTCGTTTGCCTATCTATAAATGGTAATAATTTATTTTCTAAAAAAATAAACGTTTCTAAGCTTTTGATAGACTCATTCCCTTTAAGAGGAACAGACAAGATCTCATAAGCAGATTTTTCTAATGAGGGAAGCATTGTGTCTTTAAACAACGATGTTAAGGACTCATCAAAGATAACAACAATGCGAGAAGATTTTAGATAGGGTCTAATTAAAGATCCTAATTCATCTAAAAGGTCATTTCCAACAATAACGGATTGCTGATTAAAATAGGAAAATGTATCAAAGGTTCTCAGATTTAAACCGACTTAAGTATGTAATGTCTGGGATGGTGCGTTCGAACAAACTCACTGGTTGCTTGAATAACGCGCTCAACCGTTGCATTGGTTGGTTCGTCCAAAGTTTGTACGTGAATATCAGCGTGTTCATAAACAGGGTAACGCTCTGCAATTAATGCCTCTAGGGTTTCCTTTTGATTTCCCTCAGCTAACAGAGGACGATCATTACGCCTTGAAACACGGGCCACAAGAGTATCTAGGTCGGCTTTAAGCCAAACAGAGATTGCTTTCATTTTGATAAGATTACGAGTTTCGTCATTCATAAAAGATCCGCCGCCTGTTGCAAGAATATGAGTTTCTTGATCAAGAAGACGTGTGATGACTCTGTGCTCTCCACTTCGAAAAGCCTCTTCACCAAAAACAGAATAGATCTCTTTGATGGGACAACCTGCTGCTGCCTCCACCTCATGGTCGGAATCATAAAAGGATAATTCTAGGCGCTTAGCTAGGCGCCTACCGATACTTGTTTTCCCACAGCCCATCAGTCCCACCAAAACAATTGTTTTGGGCGGCATAAAGCTTATGGTTGGCATATACGAGCGAGTATTTTGCTGATAGTCTTTCATTTCATAAGATTTAACTGAAAAATCTGTGAATCTCAACAAAATACTTACTACTCATCCAATAAACTTTTAAAAAGTTTTGATTATACCCAAAGTGTTTCAAAAAGCCGGGCAGACGTTTGAGGGGTGAGGGGCGGTATGTATAGGAAATATTACGGTTTAGACTGCTCTTTT
>JAIEMR010000128.1 GCA_019751935.1 Alphaproteobacteria bacterium | reverse complement strand
TTCTTCTGTAATTTTTGATCCAAGAAAAGATCCTCTTCACTACCCATCTCTAAAGAAACAATCAACGTTATCATACCCCTTCAAGATGAAGGGCAACTTTCGGCATACGTAGTAACCCACATATATAACCCCGTCGCTGTTAAACAGCACAGTCCAAAAAATGCATTTTTGTAAAAGGTATGTTGACGTTCGTGAAATTCATGCTGACCTTTATGAAACTTATGTTGTTGCTCATGAAACTTATAAAGTTTGTAATAATCATCTGGGCCTCCACCAGATAAACTGTCCCATAAACCCTTAGCAAGTGTTGCAACGCCCGCACCAATAGCTCCTGCTACAAGCAAGGATACATCATCAGTATGACTATTCATTCTCCTTGTTAAGGCATTTTCTTCTTGGGGTAAATTTCTAGATCGCCTGACTACCTGAGTTGAGCTCGATGGGTTTATATCATGAGCGGAGACTATCAATTTTAGAGCATCAGGGGATATTTGATCACAACGAGCAAAATCTAATTGCATAGCACCAATTAAGGCTTCGAATGCATCCGCTGCAATTGTTTCACTATCACTACCAGGATTAGCTCTAACAAATTGACTCAACCCTAATTTTTTGAATTGCCGTGCTAAAAATTTATTATTAACTCTTTCTTTCACACCATTATGGAGAATCTCAAGATCTTTACCAATGTCAAACGTACTGATTCCAACGACAGCCTTTATAATTGTATCTCCTAAAAATTCTAATTGTCGAAATCGGCTATTTTTATCATAGCTAGGATGCGTAAAAACATGACTCAATAAGGAGGGATTTTGAAATTTATAACCTGTTCTTTCCTGAACTTGACTTACAAGTTTCTGAGAATTTCTTCTATCATTATCTAAATCCGCTGAAAAAGCACTAGTGCACTGAAATGTAATCATTAAAAAATAGAAAAAAAGCCTTACCATAATAAACCTCTAAATCGCGCTAGAAAACTCGTTTAAAATACACAAAACAACTAATTTACTTAGATTTTTTCTGAAAATATTTAATCAATAACTTACATATTTCATTTTTCTTAAAAGGTATTTTCGGAGAAAATTGCCTCCGGTGATTCAAATAGTAAGTCAACTACGTTCCGCATCTAAATATTTTTCTTATCCGGAAATGCTTATTCACTTACATGCTAAGCGGCACGGTAAAGTCTGTAATGAGCTTTTACAAATTTAATTGTTCATTGTTTTTCTCATTATTACTTACTTAATTTTTTCCTATGTTCCAGTGTTTAGGAGTTGAATGCACAACAATGTCATTCGGTTAAGGAGCAAAGTCAGCTCTAGCTCCCTTTTTTACCTATTTTCCAGCTGGGTAAAATGAGTACCTAGATAATGTCGTCATGAGATATGAGCCCAAATGGCAACGCACCTAATATGAACAGCAGCAAAAAATGAAGCGGTGTTTTTAGCATATCTGGTTGCAATACCTCTCCACCTTTTAAAGTGAAGAAAAGCACTCTCAATCAAATGCCTGAGTTTATAAAAGTCTTTATCATAAAAGCGCTGCTTTTTTTCGATTGGATCGTGGAGGAGTAACAGGAGTCATTTGCTGCGATTTCGCTTGATTGATAATTTCATCACTATCATACCCGAGATCAGCTAACAGATTTCTGCATCTAACCCTTCAATGAGACGAGTAGCTTGCGTGCAATCAGCTGTGGTACCTGCTGTAATAAAAACTCGGAGCGGCATACCATGCGCATCCACGGCCAATTGTAATTTCGTATTAAGCCCCCCCCTTTTGTACGACCCATATCTTGGTTGCCGTCCTTTGCACCACATGCATGAGAATGAACCTTTATATGACTCGCATCAATCATAAGCCATTCAAAATCAGGATCCTTTACTAATTGCTCTAATAAACTTTCTCAATTTCCTTTATCTCTACAACGGCAAAACGCCTATGAGTATTCTTCCAATCTCCGTAATCAGGAGGCAGATCACGCCAAGGAACTGCTGTGGGCAGAATCCAAAATACTGCAATGATAAAAGTCTATTATCTCTAGCTTTTCCTTCCCAGGTTCCTTCTCGTCCTGGAAGATGAGCCCTAAAAGACTCCATACATGGTCTGATATATCGTGACGTCTATGGGCTAATTGCATTTCTAATTTAGCTCCTTCAGTGAATCTGAGCTTAACTATAACATATCCATTATCTCATGACGATATTATCTAAGCTTTGTCTCTGACTCTCAATACCAACTTTACCCCCAACTTTTAGATGCCTTCAGATTAAGGTTGTCTGTAAAAAACTGAAAAGAAATTCAACTATCTTTATACTCCAAAGACAGCTTAGTTAGAAAAAACATCTATAGGGGATTTTCTTATGTTCTTAAGGCTATTTAGGTTTTTATTTGTTTTCTTCATTTTTACTCAATCTGTTTTTTCAATAATTGTTATGGATGTCGATACTTTTCACTTCATGACTGAAGAAGATAAAAGAACAGGTGTTAGATTTGCCATTTTTAACGTGGAGACCCAAGCTTATGAGACTATTGAATATCATTACCTTTCTCAAAAGCCCACAAAAGATAAAGCTAAAGAATATAGGCTAACATTCTCTTATAAAACTGAACAACCACTTACTATAAAGTGGCATCCTCTTTGCGAAGATGGTGTTGAATTCTCAACAACCGACCCTTTTTCTCTTCAGCATGGCTGTGTTTACAGAATTAAGACTCAACAAGCTTTAGATCTTCCTGAAAGATGGAACGGTAAAAATGAAGGTGGGTTTTATATAGTTTATGAAAGAGATTTACCTAATTTAGATTTAGAAAGCCTTACGTTAAGATACAGTAATAGAACTGATTCTGGAGGTTTTGGTATTAAATTTAAGGCCATAGAAAGAGAGGAGGCAGATGTTTCTGTCACTTTTTCTAATATTAGCCTTGCTCCAAGAATTAAGAACGTGGAAAGACGTATATTAGGAGAACTTGCAGCAAGACTTACTTTTTTAAGGCCCTCACACTTTAACTTTGTTGATGTCAAGATAGAAGAAGATCATAATATCGACGGTGTTTTTATAAATCATTCACATAAAAGAGTGATTTTTACAGAATCTAAAAGCTGGAGAAGTAAATCAAAAGGTGGCCCTGAAAAATGTTGGGCCGCTTTTTTGGGAATTGATACAGTAGCAACCAGTTTAAAGACTTTACAAGAAAAGAGACATTCTTTTTGGGATGAATTTTCTTCCATGCTTCAAGAAGGTTATATTTTTTCTGGGCTTTATCACTTTATTCAAGAAAATGGGGAAGGAATTTTTTATTTAAGATCTTATAAGAATGATGAGTTGCTAGAAAGAGCGGGTATTTCATTATCTTCAAGAGCCACTAAAAAACTACCAGAAATACCAATTACCCCTGTAAAAATTTCATCTCAACAACTAAGAGGATTCTTTTCTACGATTTCGCCTGAAAGCTTTTCTAAAGAAGAAGCAGATAAAATATTAGCAGATTTCTTTGCAGGAAAACTACTTGCAACCCCTCAAAGACTTTTCGTTGATGCAGAATCAATAAGCGTTAAACAAGAAGCTGAAGAAGAAAAAACGGAAACTACACAAAAAACGAT
>JAIEMR010000015.1 GCA_019751935.1 Alphaproteobacteria bacterium | reverse complement strand
TGCTGTGGCTATCGTGATTTCAAGCGGTTTAACTTTATTCGGGATTACCCCTGTGCAGGAGATGCGATAATGTCTAGATTTAATTTTGGTAACCGCAGGAATGAAGGATCTTCTGAACGAGAAAGAAATGAGCGAGAAGTCTATTTTAATAGGCCATCTGGAAGACCTGAAGAAGGGCAATATCCAGACGAGTACGATCCTTCTGATCCGCGTATGAATCGCGGAAATGACAGAGGAGAGAATTATCGTCAATATCCCGAGGATCAGCAAAATCACCCTTACTTTAAGGGGCAATCAGAAAATGCGCCTCGCAATCAAATTGGAACGCGGCAAGATTTCCAGCATCTTCGGACATATGGTAAAAGCTCTCATCCGGATGAGCTCAAAGGCCTTTCTTTTTGGAAGGATGAGGAAGAAGATCTTCATGATGACCCAGAAAGTTGGTCAGATCGTTCTTCACCTTTAAAATTTGTTATCGCAATTTCTGGAATTTTTATTTTTTCTGCGATTGCATGGTTTTCTTATCGCTGGGTTAGTCAAACAGGTGGTAATACCCCTCCCTTAATTCAAGCTGAACAGGGGCCTTATAAGGTTAGGCCTGAAAATCCTGGTGGCATAGCAATTCCTCATCAGGATAAGTTAATTTATGGGCGTCTATCTGGAGAATCAGATCAACCGGTAGAACGTTTATTGCCGCCGCCTGAACAGCCTGTTGTCATGACTCCTCCCGCTTATCCTTATGCAGGTGGGGGGCAACCTTATCCAAATCAAGCTGAACCTCAGGATGGAGGATACCAACAGCAGTACGAACAAGCTGCTCCTGGTTATCAAGGACAGCAGCAAGCTCCAATGGGTTACCAACAACAATACCCTCAAGGACAGGCGCCCGTTTATCAATATCCGCAGCAGCAAGCAGGGCAACCAGCTCCTCAACAGAATTACAGAGAGCCCTATCCTCAGCAAGCAGGACAACCGTATCCAAATCAAGGGTATCCGCAGCAACCTCAAGGAGCGAATTATCCACAAGCTCAGCCTCAGATGCCAATGCAACAAGGAATGCAGCAGCCCTATTCGAACTATGGAAATATACCAACGCCTAATCAACCTGTAGCTGTTCCTGTTAATAGAAATCCAGGTCCACCAATGCATAGGCCTAGCGAGATCCAAAGAGGAAATGTTCAAGTTCCAGCATTAAAGGAAACTGTAGATCAAAAGTCGCTTATAAAAGAAGAAAAGCCAGATGCTTTGCCTTTGCAGGGAGCGGCTTTTTTCGTCCAGTTAGCAACTCTTCCAACAGAACAGCTTGCTAAACAAGAGGCGAGTCGTTTGAGTAAAAAATTTAAACATGATCTTTTGGGAAATGATATGACAGTTCGTATGGTTGAAAAGCCTGATGGAACTAAATCTTTCCGCGTAATTGCTGGGCCTTTTAAGACAAGAAATGTCGCCCTTGCGAAAAGCGCTAAATTTGGTAGTGGAAGCCGTGTCATGCAATTACAAAATGACTGAGGCTTAAATGAAAAAAAGGCCAGCGAAAGCCGTTATTTTTGGTTGTTCAGGACCTGAGTTATTGCCTGAAGAGCGATCTTTTTTTGAGCGTTGCCAACCTTTAGGGTTCATTCTTTTTGCGCGAAACTGTAAAACACCAGAGCAGGTAAAGACTCTTGCTGCTGATCTTAAAAATACGCTGATTCACAAAGATGTTCCTATTTTAATTGATCAAGAGGGCGGGCGGGTTGCTCGTTTACTGCCACCCTTGTGGAGAGAAGTTCCACCAGCGCATATTTTTGGTCAATTAGCCAATGAAGATATAGACCTTGCGTCTGAAGGTGTGCATGATAACGCTGCTCTTATTGGCTATGAGCTTAATGAAATAGGGATCAATGTAAATTGTGCCCCTTGTGCGGATTTACTGATACCTGGTTCAGACCCGATTATTGGTGATCGAGCCTTTTCCGAACATAGTCAGATTGTAGCTGAGTTGTCGCTTGCGATGATCGAAGGTCTTCAAAGTCAAAATATTATACCTATCATTAAGCATTTACCCGGGCACGGCCGTGCTCCTGTAGATAGTCACAAAGAATTACCCATTGTTTCTTCTTCGAGGGAAGAGTTAATTGATCATGATTTTGAGAGCTTTCGTTTAATATGTGAAGGAATCAAGGCAAGATCATTGCCTGAGCCATGGGGAATGACAGCACACGTTGTTTATGATGCCTTTGATGATAAGGAAACGGCAACCCATTCTCCTTTGATTATCGACAGGATTATCCGTGAGCATATAGGGTTTAAAGGATTTTTGATTAGTGATTGCCTAACCATGGAAGCTTTGGAAGGTTCTTTTTCTAATCGTGCTCAAAAAGCCCTTAAAGCAGGCTGTGATGCTGTTTTACATTGTAACGGTCACTTAGATGAAATGATTGAAATAGCAGGAGCAACACCGGATTTATCAGAAATCTCTCTTGAACGCTTAAGGAAAAGTAGGGTTTCTCATCCAAGAACTTTGTCTAAAGAAGATAAAGATCATCTTCAATTAAAACTGGATGACACATTACAAAAACAAGAGCTTATAAATTATAAAGGCCCTATTTTACCCCCCAAGAAAAGTGTAGCATGATGACAACTGAACTTATTGCTATTTTTGCAAGCCTGGTTGCGCTTGTTTTTGCGATTACCAGTCACGAAGCTGCTCATGGAGCGATGGCTCTTGCATTTGGTGATGATACAGCCAAACGTATGGGGCGTCTTAGTGCTAATCCGCTTCGTCACGTGGATCCGCTTGGGACAGTTGTATTACCAGCAATGCTTTTTTTAATGAAAGCCCCGTTTATTTTTGGTTGGGCAAAGCCTGTTCCTGTCAATTTTTCAGGTCTCAAACCCAAGCGCTTTGGGACCATTATGGTAGCACTAGCTGGACCTGGCATTAATATAATATTAGCTTGGTTATCAGCTGTATTGCTTCATATCAATGGACAGATGGATACTTTGGGAAATGAGATTTTATTAAATTCTTTTCAAATAAACCTGGTCTTAGCTGTGTTTAATCTGCTACCTTTACTTCCGTTAGATGGAGGCCGTATTTTAGCAGAAGTGTTGCCTTATAAGTTAGGACAGGCCTACGCTAGAACAGAAGCATATGCACCTTTGGTTTTGCTGCTTTTGATTTTGGTTCCAACGGCTCTGGCTGCAATAGGAATACATTTCAATCTTTTGGGAATGATTATGTTGCCGCCTTTGCATCTATTACAAAAAGGCATCTTGTTTTTAAGTGGCCACTAATTAAAAAATAACAGAGAAGGAAAAAACCATGGGAATGAGCTTCGGGCATTTAGTTATCTTAATGGTAGTTATTCTTGTAGTTTTTGGTGCTGGCAAATTGCCGGGCGCAATGAGTGATTTAGCCAAAGGATTTAAAGCGTTTAAAGACGGAATGAAAGAAGGCGAACCTTCAGATAAAAATCATTAATTTGATTAATTTAGTGATTTTATATTAATTCAATCAAATATTCTGCATGTACCTCTTGACATTTAAAAAACAAAATCTATCTATATGATATAGGATAGGAAGTGCTATCCATAGACGTTTATATTTGATGAAGGGTTTGACAGGTTTTTAAGTGGGGGAAAGCCTGGATGGG
>JAIEMR010000194.1 GCA_019751935.1 Alphaproteobacteria bacterium | reverse complement strand
ATTTAGTCGAGGAGCTTACACAGTTCGATGCTTAGCTTCCGTGCTATGTGAATGTGGACTTCCGAGCCGCCCCTTTGATAAGACTATAATCGCCTCTATCTGTAAAATCTATCGTAAAGCGATCAACCAAAATTCTTTAGCCGAAGATTTAAAAAAATATAATCTCTTCAAGCCCACCATTAAATTTATTGGGGTTTGGGATACTGTAGGATCTGTTGGACCTGTAGCATTTTTTGGAAAAGTCAGTCCTTCTCTTGGCAATTTTGCAGATACAAAATTGCACCCTAATATCTTAAATGCTTACCATGCATTAGCTATCAACGAACGTCGACAAGAATTCCCTCCTACCCTTTGGAAAGTTCCTCATCCTTCAATAAAAGATCAAACCCTAGAGCAGGTTTGGTTTGCCGGCTGCCATGAAGATGTCGGAGGAGGAGGCCCTGATGGAGAAGTTTCCCTATCGGAAATTCCCTTCAAATGGATCGCAGAAAAAGCAAGCAGCCTTGGAATGCAAATCGATCCCAATGTACTGGCTCATTGCTCTGAGATCAATATAAAACAAGCGCTTAGCTCTATCCACAAATCATGGAAACTATTTTGGAGACTCCCAAAATGGAGAACAATTCCCCAAGATTCGGTTTTGAGCGATAGCGTTGCGACACGTTGCGAATACGACTCTTCTTATCGGCCTAAAAATTTGACTTTTATTAAAGAGAAACTAAGCCCTTCCTATCGAATAAAAAACATATTGAGCAAGGGTCCCAAATCTTAAAAGCAAGTAAAAGAGTTGCAAGATCAGCTATTTCCCTAATCTTGCAACTCTCTTTCTTTTAATCGACTTTACAGATAAAATCCCCATCAACCTCTCCTTGGAGCTCAATATGACTACCATTGAACCCGACCTAGAAAATTGGATTAGACACATCGAAGATGGCGTAAGAGAAGAGCTCATAAACACCTGCAGCGACGATGCCTCCCATGACATTGGACACCTACAGCGCGTAAGCGCACTGAGCAGACAATTTGCCAAAGCAGAATCTGGCAACGAACTAGTTGTTTATGCAGCAGGAATGCTCCACGACATCGTAAACCTCCCCAAAAATCATCCGGAAGCGTACAAAAGCTCTCTTTTAGCCTCTATACGTGCAAAAGAGCTCTTAACCAAATGGAACTTCCCTGAAAATCTCATAGCAAACATTTGCCACGCAGTCCACGCCCATAGTTTTTCCGCAAACATTGAAACCGAAACGATCGAAGCTAAATGCTTGCAAGATGCCGATAGAATGGAAGCGCTCGGCGCTTTTGGACTGATAAGAACGTTTTATGTTTCAGGCAAACTGGGAACTCAACTTATGGATGAAAAAGACCCTATCGGTCTTTCTAGAAAATTGGACGACAAGACATTTGCACTAGACCATTTTGAGCAAAAGCTATTTACACTGCAGCGCACCATGAAAACAAAAGAAGGAACTAAAACCGCCCGGTCTCTTTCCCTATTTTTAGAAGAATTTCGCAATGGGATCGTAGAAGATCTACTAAAAGGCAATAGATCCTCTGGAAGGTTCGTCATTGCCGACACCTACTACCTTGCAGGACAAAAAAAACTCTCGCTTTTTCACTTAGAGGATCCTTTTGCCGAAAAAGATCGTAACGTAGATCCTGAGCAATATGGGCTCGATGGCCTATTAGGAAGCTGTGATGGATATATTCGCTTATTTAAAGATCAGCTTAGATTTGAACTCAATGGCTATGCACTTACCAAATAGTATTAAGCCTGTCATCTACAGCGGACTCATCAAAAAAAACCCACTCAAAAACAAAAAATTCAAGCAATTTTAAGCAGTAAAACTCTAAGCTACAAGAGACTACTTACCAAGTTCTCTTATAAAATCACCCAACACCTTATTTTGCATAAGCTCAACCACTTCCCCAAAAAAGCCACAACAATCTAATTTAAAGCTTGTTACAACAGCACGCAGCAGATATAAATAAATTGAATTAAAATATTTTTCATGAAACAATGGAGATATAAAATTAACACAAAATGGAATAATCCATGTCTACTCTACAAGCTTCTACATCTAGTCCAGCAAAAATCTATGATGCAGCTGCAGTACCGCTGCAGGAAGAACTTAATACTCTCCAAGTAGAGTGTGGCAATGAGCTGCAAGGTTATGCAACTCGAGTAACCAATCTATTCAAACAGAAAATAGCTCCATTGCAGACTCAGCTAGAGCAACTACAATCCCAAGAAAAGACCGACGCAACAAAACAACAATTTAGAGAATTACAAGATAAAATCAATGCCCTTTTCTCCAGCTACCAAAAGGCTGTTATCAAAAGGGATAATGAAAATTTTTTCCAAAAGAAACAAATTAATTCCGATACATACACAGAAGTAAAAAAGCTCACAAGCACAGTTGATTCTCAATTTAAAACGCTACTTGAAGGTGCGCAGACACTACGATTGGCTAAGTATTCTCGTGGATGGAACGTTTCAAAGAGATCTCGAATAATGGAAAACAACCTGTTTCAAGTACAGCACTCAAGGTTCCTAAATTCCTCCATCTCTGAAGAATGCCAATCTATAGATAATCTAGAAACTGATTCGATAATCGCAAAAGAAAATCAAACTCATGCAACCCAAACTGCACGATATAATGATCAATACACAACGTTGCAAGGAAAAACAAATGAAGAATTTAGAGTTTATGTAACTAGCACATATGAGCAATGTAAAACTGACATCGCAGACTTACAAAGATCTTACACGAAAGACAAACAATCCACCGCATATCCCTCAAAGTTAAAAAGTGAAAAACAAGAAATATTTGCGGCCTTAGCTTCGGCATCCAATGAACGTTATAATAAACATCAACAGGATGGCCAAACGATCGCAGATGCAAAAAAAGCGGCCATCCTTCCTTTAACAAGAAATACATTAGAGACATTAAGATTACAAGCATCTTCCACACGCTCTAAATTCGTTGATCTGTTTAGCTTCCTTCACAAAGAAAGGCAATCTCACTCCTGGCGCTCATGGCTAACACCCCTTGGAATAGGGTGGACAACTTTCACTCCAGTATCTGTATCTTCTGCTAAAATGGAAGCCAACTACAAAAAACTAACCCAACCACAGAACAATGACGGCCCCGGGGGGCTCGACTCAGACTTCCTTTTGGCCGATTTGGTTGTTGATGGTGGGGGATGTCTCTTTGGATGCCTCATTGAAGCCCTATTGGCGTAACGGATTTTTTGCAAAGCAATAAATCCGGTTTACATTTCTATTATTTTGAAAAAGGCCCTACCTTACTCTATGGAGCTACTAATTATCTTCATCTTGTTAAATCTGACCTGAAAATAACAAATCAAAAAAATATTACAAGATACTGCGTATGCTCAAATCCAACGATCAATACAAGATTTTTTCCTAAGAACAACGTCTCTTCATGCAGACCCAAAAAATCTCCAAAAATCATACAAATGGAAGTTACCTTAGTGTCTGAGATTACATTAGGAATAATACTAGTTTTCCACCCAATTCAAACCTAATTCTAAAGCATAAAAAAAAACAGTGAAAATCCGTTCCCCCAAATTTGACTTTTGCAGAGCATTTTGTTAAGATCACTGCCTTTATCCTTTACAGGGAGCCTTGCGCTTTTATGTTATCTCAAACGATCCGTCG
>JAIEMR010000204.1 GCA_019751935.1 Alphaproteobacteria bacterium | reverse complement strand
GCCTGGCTTGCCATGTATCCTGCCGTTGTTGTCGGTTTTAAAGGCGAGCCATAAGGTATACGGAGAAAATCGCGATGCATAAACGGGTCTCGCCGTGGTGCTATCAATTCGTCTGCCTCTTTTCCTTCTCCACCATCACTATCATCTCCGGCTCCTAGCAAGCTAGCGCTGACTGTGGCAGGTCTACCGCTACCACTTAAACGATTAGCGATATCGATAATTAACTGCCTCGTCTGGCCTCCGTCAAGACTTGCTGCTGTGCCCTCATTCATTAAGAGTTTAAACTTTAGCTCATTTCTAACAGGTATTATGTCACCTAGAAGTCTTTGTTGAGGAGTGTCGCTAGAGCTATCAGCAGCATTGACGCTACCACGTTCAGGAGTTGCATGGAGGGAGGATGCCCCACTTTTTCTTTCTGCTAAAATTTTTAACATACAGACATAAGCTTGCTCCATTGGAGTGCCAGGAAATTCCTCAATATAAGCCTCGGCCATTTTTTTGCGAAATTCTTTTTCTATGGGGTGAAAATGAAGATTAATCTGAGCATCTAAATCGATATCAACAGCATCTGCAATTTGCCTAATTTGGGCTACATAAATATGTGTATTGCCATCATCTGGAAAACTATAAACAGTTGCTGGGCGTGTTTGTGTTTCTTTTATTGCGCCGTACCATGCTTTATAAGTGCCTTCGAAGCCTCGTTTACCGTAGAGGTAAGGCGCACTTTTTTCTGCTCTAAACCTAACAAGATCTTCCCCTTCAAGCATTAATGCTCCCCACGTTAGGTGAATCATTTTGCGAAGGGCTTTTTCCAATTTTTGCAGCGCAGTAAAAGTATCACTTGGAATGAGAGCTGTATTTCTCAAGCCTCCTTGATTATTTGCACTTTGAACTAACCTTCCTATTTCATCGTGAGCATTTAATATCCCGCCTAAGGTTGTATAATGAACTCTCCTGCCTGCTTGTGCCATCGAGCTTGTGGTGAAGAGTCGCTGATTGTCGGTTAAGATTCTGCTCGCTTCACGAGTGATAGCCTCACCTGTTAAGGGTGTTGTTTCATCAGCGGCTGGAAATTTTAGAATGCCACGAGGCGATGTTGTTCCCATAGTCCCATATTCATTTTTCAATAATGGATTCCCAGTACGGTCTGGTGAGTCATCCATTGCATTCAAAGAACATAGAGATTGGACTGCGATTGTTAATAAGGCAAAAAGTGCCACTTTTCCTGAGAATTTCATTTTTTCTCTTGCTCCTTTTATGACGGATAAATGTACAAATAACGGCATATTTCTTGTGGGTTAATATATATGAAGTAAATGAAATGTTGCAATATTTTAAAACAATAAAATAATAAGAAATTTAATAATTATAAAATTTTATTAAATTTTTTTATTAAAAATAATATTGCTAACAGGGGTTATTTAAAAGTTGAATTTCACAACGAGAAACCATCATTTTGTATTAGTTGATAAAAAAAGGAGTGTTGTTTAGAATAAAGCATGCAATACCAAACACCCTCTTTACCGCATCTTTTGGTTGTGGATGACGATAACCGAATACGTACGTTATTGGTTAAATTTCTCTCTGATCAAGGATTTAGGGTAAATGCCGCAGCCAACGCCGCTGAAGCTAGGCCTCATATGGCTTGCCATGTTTTTGACGCTTTAATCTTAGATATAATGATGCCAGGCGAAGACGGAATTCAGTTAACCAAAAGTCTAAGGGCAACGACGAGGGTTCCTATTCTTTTATTAACAGCGCGTGATCAGTTAGATGATAAGGTGATAGGATTTGATATAGGTGCTGATGATTATTTAACAAAGCCATTTGAACCTTTAGAGCTTTTGGCCCGTTTAAAATCATTAATTCGCCGCTCTAGTGTTCCTGATTCAGATTCTTCTTCGTTAATTCATTTTGGCGATTATACGTTTGATATTCAAAACGGACGCCTCAAGAATAAAGAAGAATTGGTGTTTTTAACGTCCACAGAAATGATTTTGTTAAAGACTTTGGCTCAGACTCCTGGACATCCTTTTTCAAGAGATGAACTTGCCCAACGTATTGGGCATAGGGTTAGCGAGAGAACTGTGGATGTTCAAATAACACGTCTTCGAAAGAAAATAGGAGATGATCCTAGAAATCCGCGTACGTTGCAAACGATTCGCCACATTGGATACGCGTTATGCCCCGATTGAAACTTTTCCAAAAACTTTCATTTCCTTTTCTACACCCCTTTCAAACAATCAAACGAATTTTGCCGCAAAGCTTATTTGGGCGCTCACTGATTATTTTAGTAACACCTTTAATTCTTGTGCAGGTTGTGCTTGGGTATATTTTCTTTGATCGTCATACGGAAACCATCTTAAAGCTTTTATCTGACACGATTGCTGGCGATATTACGCTGGTTATAGATTGTATTGAAAGAGGCGACAATTTTAAACATGTCAAGGAATTGGCAAGGCGCGACCTTAATCTTGATTTATCCTTAGAGCCAAACAAATCATTAGAAAAAACGGGCCTTCATAAGCAAACATGGCTGTATTCATTTTTGGAAACAGCTTTAAATCAGAAACTAAAAGGTCCTTATTTTGTAAAGATGGATAGCGATTATATCTATATTGCTTTGAAAACCAAAAAGGGGCGTTTAAACGTCACCCTTTCTAGAAAGCGTCTATTTAGCAGAACAACTCCCTTGGTGATTATTTGGACGACGGGGTCCTCTTTATTATTATTTATCGTTGCGTCTTTATTTATGCGCAATCAGATTAGACCCATCCGACGTTTGGCAGAAGCTGCTGATAGATTTGGCCGAGGAGGGGAGAGCGTTCATTTCAAGCCAGAAGGCGCAACAGAGGTGCGCAAAGCAGGCCTTGCATTTTTGTTGATGAGAGAGCGACTAAAGCGTCAACTTTTTGAACGTCTCGAAATGTTAGCAGGTGTTTCCCATGACTTGCGCACTCCTTTGACACGTATGCGCCTTCAACTGGCTATGATTGAATCAAATGAGGAACTCCTTGCTTTAAAACAAGATGTCATTGTCATGCAGCAGATGATTGAAGGGTTTTTGACCTATGCACGCGGAGCTGGCGAAGAAGAGACAAAAAAAATGAATCTTTTTGAAATGCTGAATAAGATTCAAAACCAACTCAATTCAAAAGGTTTTTCAATTCATCTGGATTGTCCGAAGGATATAAATATTTCTTTAAAAGAGGGGCTTTTTAACCGTTGCTTAACTAATTTGTTATTAAACTCTAAAAGATACGCAAAGAAAGTTGAAATAAGTGTTCAATGCATGGAACGCCATTTGCAGATAGCAATTGATGATGATGGGCCCGGTATACCTATTGCTGAGCGCGAAAAAGTATTTAGGCCATTTTATCGTCTTGATTCGGCAAGAAATCTGGATAGTGGTGGCGTTGGACTTGGGCTTAGTATTGCAAGAGATGCTGTTTTAAGTCACGGAGGTCAAATTTATTTGCGTCATAGTTCTGCGTTAGGGGGGCTGAAGGTTTTAATAAGGCTTCCTTTGTCAGCAGTTTAAATCTGGCTGTTGACGGCAAGAATTATTTGTAGAATAATTTTAGTAAAATTTTATTTTTTCTGAGGGAAGACATAATGGCAAAAGAAACTAAAGCCAAAAAAGCTGAAACAAAAGTGGGGGCTGATAGTGGTGGTGGTCAGGGGGGATAGACTGGCGGGCTGACACATGCAAGGCATGGG
>JAIEMR010000180.1 GCA_019751935.1 Alphaproteobacteria bacterium | reverse complement strand
CTGTTCCGCCAATCTCACCAATCATAATGATGGATTCAGTTTCTGGATCTTTGAGGAACATTTCCAAAACATCTAAATGTTCTGTTCCTTTTACAGGATCTCCACCAATACCCACACAGGTTGATTGACCGAGGCCAACAGCTGTTGTTTGATGAACGGCTTCATATGTGAGTGTCCCTGAACGGGAGATAATTCCAATAGAGCCGGGGGTGTGGATTGATCCTGGCATGATTCCAATTTTACATTGATTGGGTGTAATAATGCCCGGACAGTTTGGTCCAATTAATTGCGTTTTTTTTCCACATAAAGCTCGCTTTACTCTCACCATATCAAGAATTGGAATGCCTTCTGTTATGCAAACAATAAGCTCAACACCTGCATCTGCTGCCTCTAAAATTGCATCTGCAGCATAAGAGGCTGGAACGTAGATAACACTTGCTGTTGCTCCTGTTGCCTTGACAGCTTCTTCGGTTGTGTTAAAGACTGGTAATTTAAGGTGTGTTGTCCCGCCTTTTCCAGGGGTAACCCCGCCAACCATTTTTGTTCCATAAGCAATAGCTTGCTCTGAGTGAAAAGTGCCTTGTTTTCCTGTGAATCCTTGACAGATTACTTTTGTTTTTGAATCTATTAAAATAGCCATATTTTAGAAACCTATCCGGTAAAACATATTATAAAGTCTCATTTGCTGCCTGCACAACTTTGATAGCAGCTTCTTCTAGATTATCAGCAGCAATAATTGGAAGATGAGACGAGGAAAGAATCTCTTTCCCAAGTTCTTTGTTGGTGCCTTGAAGTCTGACAACAATCGGTACGCTTAAATTTGTTTCTTTAGCAGCTGCAACAATACCTTCAGCAATAATGTCGCATCTCATAATTCCACCAAAAATGTTAATGAGAATCGCTTCAACATTAGGATCCGCTAATATGAGCTTAAAAGCAGCTTTGACTTTGTCTTGGTCAGCTCCCCCGCCAACGTCAAGGAAATTTGCAGGTTTTGCACCATAAAGCTGAATGATATCCATTGTTGCCATCGCAAGGCCTGCGCCGTTTACCATGCATCCAATATTGCCATCAAGCTTTACATAACTAAGATCATATTTTTTAGCTTCCCTTTCTGTTGGGTCTTCTTCGTCTTCGTCGCGTAATATTTCAATTTGGGGATGACGGAACAAAGAGTTCGGATCAAAGGAAACTTTTGCATCCAATGCGGTCAAATCGCCGTCTTTTGTGATTGCAAGAGGATTGATTTCAATCAGACTTGCATCTGTTTCGATATAGGCATCATAAAGATTTTTCATGAATGAGTGAAATTGTTTAGCAAGCTTGTCTTGAAGATTTAAAGCAAAACAGAGTTTACGCGCTTGATAATCTTGAACGCCAACACTAGGGTCTATAGAAACTTTAAAGATCTTCTCTGGATGATTTTTTGCTACCTCTTCAATGTCTATCCCACCTGATGCACTTGCAATAAAAGTAAGACGTCCTATCGATCGATCAAGTACTAAGCTTAAATATAATTCTCGTTCAATATCGCATCCTTGTGCTACATAAATGCGTTTAACTTCTTGTCCTCTTGGGTCAGTTTGATGGGTTATCAATCGTTTGTGGAGCAGTTTATTAGCTGCTTCTTTAACTTCATCGAGAGATCTTGCTAAAATTACACCTCCTGCTTTTCCGCGTCCTCCTGCATGGATCTGTGCTTTGACGACCCATAATGGAGAGGATTGTTTGGGCATATCTTTGGCGACTTGTACTGCTTCATCAGGAGTATAGGCAACATTTCCTTCAGTAACAGGAATTCCATAGCCGCTCAAAATGCTTTTTGCTTGATACTCGTGAATATTCATATTTTATAATCCTAGATTTTGAGTATCAGACATTAATTTTTGAACGGCAGCAACGGATGAATCAAATTCTCTTTTCTCATGTTCTGTCAAAGGAAGTTCAACGATTTTTTCAACCCCATTTTTTCCTAAAATCACAGGGACTCCAACATAAGTGTTTTTAACATTATATTCACCATTTAACCAAGCTGCACAGGGCAAAACTCTTTTTTGATCAAATAGGTATGCTTCGGCCATTGATAAAGCCGATGAAGCAGGGGCATAGTAAGCGGAGCCTGTCTTTAAAAGATTGACAATTTCACCGCCACCATTTCTGGTTCGTGTAATGATTGAATCCAGTTTTTCTTGGCTTAGCCATCCTTTTTTAATAAGTTCTGGTAAGGGAATGCCAGCAACAGTTGTATAGCGCGGCAAGGGAACCATGGTGTCTCCGTGACCGCCCAGAACAATAGTTTGTATATCTTGGACAGAAACCCCTAAAGCTTCGCTTAAAAAGTGGCGGAAGCGCCCACTATCTAAAACACCAGCCATACCAATGACACGGTTATGAGGAAGGTTAGATGCTTTTTGCAATAACCAGACCATCACATCTAAAGGGTTGGTCACGACAATTACAAATGCATTCGGGCAGTATTGCTTTATACTCTCGCCAACGCTATTCATGATCTTGCCATTAATGCTAAGTAGATCATCACGGCTCATGCCAGGTTTCCTTGGAATTCCGGCAGTGATAATGACAACATCTGAGCCTTTGATCTCTTTAAAATCATTTGTTCCATGAATGGTGCCGTCAATGCAGTCAACTGCACAACTTTGGAGCAGATCTAAGCTTTTACCTTGAGGAACACCCTCTGTTATATCAACCATAACCACTTCACCAAGGCGACGTTGAAGAGCAAGGTGGGCCATAGTAGCGCCAATATTTCCTCCGCCAATCAAGGCAATTTTGTGATGTGACATGAAAGATCTCCTTATTAATTATTTTTATTTAGAATTATTAAAATTACGGCTGAGAAATTGACCGCCAACTTCGATACCAACATCATTAATCGTGTGTGCTATTCCATGACACGTATAAGTTTCAGCTTCAACATTCAATTCACTTAACTGGGCTTGGGATTGAAAGAGAGCACCATAGGGGACAACGGTATCCATATTTCCATGAATTAACATAACTTTTGTTGATGGTAATGAATGAAGTGATGGAGGAGGGGGAAAGAAAACCCCTGAGTATCCCAAAACACAATTTAAAGTTGGCATGGCAAACATCATCTCAAGAGCAACTATAGTACCTTGGGAAAAGCCAACCAGAGCTAAATCTTGAGGTGACATTTGGTATTCGTTTAAGAGAGATCCGAGATAATTTAATAAAACAGGGCGCACTCTGTCCAATCCAAGGCGCATATTTGTTGGGGAAAAATCCGGCAGACCAAACCATTGATATCCAAAAATATTAGCATCACAAGCTTCTGGTCCATTGGGTGAGATGAATACAGTTGGAGGAAGCAGATCCTCCCATAAACTGCTGAGACCTATTAAATCATCGCCTGATGCTCCATACCCATGTAGAAAAACTACCATTTTGGATAAAGTGCCAGGGATTTTTGAGATAATCTTAGAGCTGGAAATCACAGGTCAACCTAAAACCTTCTAGAAGTATACTTACTTTAACGTGATATATTGGTGCTGTGCAACGAAGATTTTGTAGGTAATTTCAAAAACTATCGCGAGCATAAGTGTGGTGATTTAGAGGCTGTTTAGTTGGAGAAGCTGTCTTCCTGGATGGCTACGTCACTTCGTTCCTCATGACGCATTCTCCTTCACCGTCATCACGAGGAGCCAAAGGCGACGTGGTGATCCAGTGTATTTTCTCTAGATGGCCACGGAACGATGTTCCTCGAGGTGGCGATAAGCATACTAAA
>JAIEMR010000047.1 GCA_019751935.1 Alphaproteobacteria bacterium | reverse complement strand
GCTCGATATCTTCTCGATGCTCAGGACTATTATCCCAGAATTCACGCACATGCTGCTTATCCAACCACTCAAAAATAATGTTTTTATGAGCAAGAGTGGCCTTTTCAAAGTGAATGTTCACAACAACCCTTTTAATTTTTGAATAAAACGCCTCATATGAGGGTCAGATATTTCGTAGGGAAGATCATTAAAACCAAACCAGCGGATGGAAGTGAACTCACGCGAATCAAATTCATAATGAACACGCTGATTGCCTTGCAAAACATACCAGAAACTAACGTCCGTATGTCTGGCGGTGTGTCCCGCTGTCATTGTAGAAGTGAGAAAAAGAGGATTCATACACCAAAATTTTGCAGATATCCCTAGTTCTTCAAGACACTCTCGTCGGACTGTTTCATGGGGATTTTCTCCAGGCTCCACATGTCCCCCTGCCGGTAGCCAAAGTTGAGCCTTTTTATGATCAACAAGAAGGACTTTCTGAGCTTTTTCATCAAACAGAATAAAATAGGACACCAGGTGTTTCGGAGGTATGTCTGGCTTTTGCAGACGAAAGATTGGAGATCCGCTTTGAATCCATGCGAGAGTTTCCTCAATGTGCTGAGATTCAACATAATCGAAAGGGATAAGGCCTGAAATGATCTCTGCAACATTTTGTTCAGCACTGACTTTCAGAGGGGAGAAGTGATGATTTTTTATCATTGTTTTATGCATCCAACAAAATTTAAAATTTTGCTAGCAGCTTGTAAGGGACTTAAATTTGTCACATCAATTTCCAATACATGGGGATGATTAATTTTGATCAATTCTTTTTTGATATGGATTTCAGTAAGGCTTGTTGATTTAAAGCGTGCAAGACGGTCTGGATTTATAATTCTCTTTTTTCGTTCTTCTGGCGATAGAGTGAGTTTAATGGGGATAAATAACGAATTACGCTTTTCAGCTGTTTCTTTAACTTGCGTATAAACCCGCCAATCATTTTCTGCTTCAAAAAGTTCATTCGTAAAAATGTAATTAGACTTTTGGTCTTGAGAAATAAACTCCAAAATGATTTTACGAATTTGCCTAACAGGAACCCAAGCCTTTTCAGGAATGGGGGTCACACCATCTAAGTCTAACAAGGAGAAGATAGGGTTATTAATTAAGTGATTATCAACCATCTTATAATTAAACTTAGAGAGTTCTTTAGCGATTGTATATTTGCCTGTGCCCGAAAAGCCAATAAGATAAAGGGTGACAGAAAAGCTCATAAGATTTCCCCTTTGCATTGGATAGGAATGGCTTCATTTTTTACTATTTCTTTTTTATATTTTTACATCGACAAAAGCAAAATTTTTAGATGAAAAAACGCATTTTTTCATGTTATATCAAAGAAAATATGCTGATTTTACTCCTCAATAAGGAAGGAAGACTCCATGAGCTTGAGCAAACTCTTCTTAAGGGTCTTAAAAGTGATGTCAGAATTCAAATTCAGTAGTTAACTGAAGCCACACGAGTGGGAATTCTTAGTCGTCGTACAAGCAGTTGCTCAGGCACTCCTTCCAAGAAGACAGTGCCTTTTCTACGACACGTTTGTCTGTAGAGGTATATATTGAGTTATGGGCTCTATTACAGTTTTTTTCACAACTAGAGAGAGGGTTTGCAAGTAATCCCTCACTAGCCCAGGCAAGTATCGTTGTTAAACTTAATGCCAGGATGAATTTTTTATCCATAGTAACCTTTAAAGTTGAGGTGTCCGTTTCGGATAGACTTTTTCACTCAAGATGAATTTATCTTGGAGTATAGAATTATAGCTTTAAAAAATCCTTAACCGATTTAATTTTAACATACATTGGTTTCAAGAGGAATGTTTTCATCATTATGAAATTCATTTATTTTTTCAAAATCTTAAGGTGAATGATTTCTTTTCATTGACACTTGCAAGTGTTCAGATCCTTTCCTAAAATATAGGGGAGCAAAGAAGGAGGAGATTGGTGGAGAAAGGTCTTTACTATCAGGCGATTCCCTATCATGGGACTGAAGAACAGCAGGCTTACCGTACTGAAATCTCTCTCAAAGCGACCGCAGAATTTCTACGCCAAGGTTATCCATGTATTTGCCCCAGTTATTTATGTTAATCAGATCGTCGAAAAACTGGACTTATCCTCCTTAGAAATCCGTCGGAACATTGTAATGCCTTATCTTCTAGATTTTCTTCAAGCTTCGAAAGGTCTGATTTTAATCACAGTAGACGGTTGGCAAAATTCTTGGGGAGTGCGGCAAGAGCTAGAGTTTTGCCAAAAAAACCAGATTCCCATATATAAAATTAATGCAAATCAGATATATGATGATCTGACGAAAATCTTATCTTACCCCTTAGATCAAAAACAGGTAAATCAACTTTTAGAGTCAGTATAAGTCTATCCTCTCTTTTTACGCTCTGTTCTTGCAAGAGTGTGTTTGCAACTCTATTGAAATACTTTCACTGCAAACGAGCGGGAGAGCATTTATGGCAAAAACCTCACAAAATTTTCATGTATTGGAGCAAAAGCCTCTTAAAAGTTTGAATAATGCCGTACTTCTTGTTGACTTTTCCAATGCACCCGGAAAGAGTACTTTTGGTACTCTCAAAGTCTATCATCTTAAGGTAAGTCGATAGGAATGCTACTTTCTAACCAAGCCCTCATGGGAACAAACAATGTTATCTTCTCCTCTTTTTTGCTTTTTTTACATGCAATAGCTTCTGCAGTCTTTTGTTAGAGTGAGTCCTTTTATTTTTTTGTTGGGTGCTGTTTTTTTGCTTGGATTTAAGAGGCCTTTTTGTGGTTTTTTGAGAATTATGTAGGATTGGTTTAGCCACTTTTGTTGCATTAGATGCAATACCAGGTTTTCTGGTATGTGGAGGAGTGGCTGGTCTTCTTACATTTGGAGTAGCAGGTCTTCTTTGCTGAGGCACGTTACTTTCTGGAACTTGTGCGGGTTGATAGTTAAGAAGCGGAAGCAACCTTTGAAAGTGTTTTTCACGATTATTGAATTCAGGGGTTTGGTTTAGTTCGTGACATAACCTGATAAACTCTGTATTGCTTTGCGTGTGCATTCCAGTGCGAAGTCGTCCGAAATTTCTTTGTTCATTCTCACCACCCCATAGTTCAGAAGACATTTTTTCAGCTTGTCTTCTATCAAACAATAAATGCAATGTTGCAAGTGCCTTATTCTCTCCTCCCTCTGTATATTTTATATAAGACCAGAAACTATCGCCTCTCATGGGGTTAAGGCCCGTAATTCTAATAGGGACAGGGGAAACGACTTCGAGACACCGATGTGTATGAGGATCTAGGGGGCCTGGGTGGACAATGGAAGACTTATTTCGTACAAAGCTCATTTTAATGTGACCATTTTCCACAGTGTTTTCGACTCTCACCTTATTCTCGTGTCGAATCATTTCGAATGCTATTGCTTTAGAATCACTGTCCGTGAGCATTAGATCTACATTTCTCCAACTGTTATAGTCACCCGTTGTGGGAGCGAGCGGATCTGTTCCAAATTGCGGATAAAAACCATGAATGATATCTTCTCCTGAAGCTGTGGGTTTATGCTGACCAACAGCAAATATTTTAAGAGATCCAGGATTAATGTGATCTTCCTCTATTTTTGATAGAATGTCTGGAGGAAGCAGGCGAGAATGTGACGAAGGAATGTGGATGGATAACGGAATTGTAGGGTGGAAGTGGATATGGTCTTCAGGAAGATATGATTGAAGAAAAGGTGTTTTTGGTAAACGAGAAAGATTAGGGGTG
>JAIEMR010000049.1 GCA_019751935.1 Alphaproteobacteria bacterium | reverse complement strand
AAGGCATCTTGCGGAAAACGCTAAGCGGGCCGTATTAGAGACTGTGCCTCAATTTCTTGGAACGTTATTAATTGTAAAAGATGAGTTAACAGCCGAATGCAGGAACTTGCGAATGGGTTGTATCCACTGGAGAAAACAGCATCAAGAATTGGAAAGAGAGCATTCGGCCTTGGAAATTAGTGATTCAGAGTTGAAAATCGCTCATGATAGGTTAGTTAGAGAGCATGAAGAGTTAGATCTAGAGAAGGGAGCTTTAGTGAAGGAATGGGCAACTTCTTTACAATTAACGGGTGAGATGGACCCTGAACAATTAAAAGCAAAAACATTTGAATTAAGAAATGCAGCAACAACAGCCCAAACGAAGATTACATATCTGAAAGTTGCTTTAGGTGTTGGGACAGTTCTTTCAATAGCAGGTTGGCTAATATTTGCTTTACTTCATTAAAAAGTATGTAAAAAAACCAACTAGTATAATAAAAAACAATAAATAAAAAGGAGACAATTTATGACTAAAAAAACAATGTTTACACTATTTTTAACGACAGTTATATCAAGCGGGACTGTGTTTGCGGCAGAAGATCTTTTTTCACCTCCTACTAAACAGAAACTGGCATCATATAAAGGCACACCTGAACTTGAGCGAGAGATTGTTGCCGGTCTTCCTGTGGATTTAATGTCACCTGGTGAAATTGCTCATCATACGAAGATGGGTCTAACTACAGCAAGACATGCGAGAGACGAAGAAAAAGAAGCAATTAAAAGGGACAAAAAAGCTCAAGCTTCAGAACAGCAAAGGGCACGTGAAAAGGAAGAAATTCTAAAAAGGGAAGCAGAAAAAACTCAGAAGCTTTCAGATCAGATAGCGGCTCTTAAGATAACCTTAGAAAGCAATGCAACTGACAAAGCTAGAACAACACAGCAAGCAAGCGCATTAGTTTTAAGAATTCAGGAATTAGAGCGTGAACAAGCAGAGATGAAAAGAAAAATCGAAGATGAAAAAAGGATGCTGGAAGAAACGAGCAGACGAGAAAAGGCTGAGCTGGAAGAGGCGAGCAGACGAGAAAAGACTGAGTTGGAAGAAAAGGCCAGACGAGAAATAGAAGCGTTGGAAACAAGAAGCATGCGAGAAAAGGCTGAGTTGGAAGACAAGAGCAGACTAGAAACGACTGCGTTGTTACGTGAAGCTGAAGAAAAAAACAAACAAGAAACAGAAAGATTGCTAAGAGAAGCGGAAGAAAAAGGTGTAAGTGAAACGACTGCGTTGTTACGTGAGGCTGAAGAAAAAAGCGTACGAGAAAGAGAAAGATTGTTAAAAGAAGCTGAAGAAAAAAGCATACGAGAAAAGGCTGAGTTGGAAGAAAAAAGCATACGAGAAAAGACTGAGTTGGAAGAAAAGAGCAAACAAGAACAAGAGGCATTGCAGAAACGAATTGAAGAAGAAAAAGCTAAAAGAGCACTGCTTACTAGAAGTTCAAAGGAAGCTTTGGAAATCATGGAGAGACGTTATGAAACGACCAAAAGGACAACGGCTCTGTTAGAAGCAGAACGTGATGAACTTTTGAAGACTACAATGTACCTGGAGGCTAGTAATAGTGGAGCGCAAGAACGAATCGCAATGTATAGTCGTCTTTTAGAAGAGATGCCGAGTTTGCACAGTGTTGGAGTGGTTGCTGGTTTAGAGGATGGAAAAGATCCATTAGTAGTGTCTACCCCTGTTTCGGTATCTTCTTCTAAAGGTGGAGTTGGCGGAACCGACGGTCGTTCTTCAATAGGAAGCTCTAGTGTACCATCGTCAGGAGGCTCTTCTTTGTTGGGCGGAACTGACTTTAGGGCAGCAGCAAGAGGAAAAAAAGATAAGAAATAAACCATAAATTTCTGAAGGATCTGTTAGCACGTCATATAAGGCCAACAGATCCTTTTGTTTATGAAAAAGTCTGACTTAATCACAATCTGGTTTTTTGTAATATTGCACCATCGTATTGCTACATATTATCGTCATGGCGAGCAACAAGAGTTGCGTGGCCATCCAGAAAAACAGCCTCTGGATCACCACGTCGCTTATGGCTCCTCGTGATGACGGAAGTTGTTTTGAGTTTGTGGGGCAATTTTATATTGGTTTGGCTTTAACGATAAATTTATTTCTCTTTTAAAAAAAATATTAAGGTATAGAGGGTGAGAATGAAACTGTTACTGAAATTCTTAGGCAGTTTTTTGATTTTTTGCGGCGGAGTCAATGTGTTTGCTTCAACAGACAATAAATCTTCACCAGATACTTTATCAAGTGTTCGTGTTGGCCTGGGCATTGCAGGAGAGTACGCAAGTATCGATACGAGTTTGAAGATAAAAGCTTTGGATGATGCGTTACGGTTAAGTACATCATTCACCACCCACCAGGAATCATGCAAAAAATTCCAGGTAGCTCCTAGTTTAGAAATAGGTAAAACTATAATGGAGGACTATTATTTGGGTTTCTTGGTGAGTTGGCGTCGTACAAATGCTAGTACAACCTCGTTAATTCCGTCTAAGTCGCCTAATTATTTTTCACATCAGTTTAAATTAAAATCCTATACTGATGCTTTTCTCAAATTTGGATACAAGCCAATTCGTCAGGTAATGTTTTATGGGCTCGTTGGCCCATCTATTGCCGATTGGTCTCATACAACACAACAAATTTCTGTTAACGGCACAACAGGAGTTGATAAGCCTATTAATGAATTTGATATGAAAGAAAAGACTGTTGGTTTAGGTGTTGGCGGGGGGATTGAGTATCTTATTAAAGATAAATATGCAATCAGTTTTGAATATGCATTCCATAAACATCGTTCGAAATCAGTAAATCGCACAATGACTTACTATAAATATCCTAATTACCTTCAAAGTACTTTTGTAAAGACTGTTCAACCTTCCTACTCTACATTTGCTATCCGATTATCATACTTTTTCTCCTTTTAATTTAGAGAGTAAATAAGGGCTTATCTAACCATATTGGACATACTTTAAATATTCCCTTAATTTTGTTAAGAGGGGATGTCCATTTTTCAGTCCTTCCTTATAAAGTGATAGTCTCACTTCTAGAAAAATTGACACAGTTCACAAAACACTTCCGAAGGTCCAGATAAAGGAGCAAACGCTTCAGAAATTTTGGTTATTTTATCTTCAATATCAAAAGTTAGAAAAGCTGAGGTATTAAATGAATGTCCTGTCTCACTATCACCAATAAAGTATACAACTGTCATTCTCGTTTCCGGAGAAGGCGCAAACCTAAATGATTTTTCTCTAAGCTTCCATTTTCCAAAACTCTCTTTAGCCCCCATAAGCTGCCTCAATAATGCTTCTTGAGAGGGATACGCTGTGGAAAGTAATTCATTTCCATTCTCTACTTTTGAAATTTTTTCAGCAAATAAGGTGCTAATTTGACCTCTAATAGCATCTTCCTCTAAAGAGCTGACTGCATCTACGAATTTGACATACCTTAGACCGAGGCCATAGTATTTAATAAATTCAGGACTTTTAATCCTCAAGGATAGTTTTATCGCCTGCTGTAACAGGCACAGAAGAGAAGATGATACATAACAGAAATCAGGTAGCAGTAAAGGTTTTTATCATTGGATATGTGCACAGTAAAAAATTATTTCATTACATATAAAGTTGGCGGCTTAAAATTACAATTAAATTCTTTAATCTTAGCAATTACTACCAGCGGCAAAGCCGGAAGACCAGGCCCATTGGAAATTATAACCACCAAGCCAGCCTGTAACATCAACGACTTCACCA
>JAIEMR010000089.1 GCA_019751935.1 Alphaproteobacteria bacterium | reverse complement strand
TGCCTTTCTACTTGTTGGACCCCATTTTCTACCTTAGATTTGGCAACAGTTCACAACTGCACCTGATTCCAAGAATGAAGCAGAAAAAACTTTTCAGGTTGTACATCCTTTTCACCCCCTCTATGGGCAAGAATATAAATTAATAGATGTCCGCCATTTGTGGGGGTTAAAGCGCGTCTATTATTATGAAGATGGTCATGCAAGCCCCAAATCTCTCCCTCTTTCTTGGACGAGTTTGCAACTCCCTGATTCATTTGTAATTTGTGCCCAGGAGCGTTCACCCTTTCGGGTCCAAGATTTGATTGAGCTTGCCTCTCTTTTGAAGAAAATATTGTCTTCTCAAGGACAAGAACATGTGTAAAGTAAAATATACCGCATATGTAAAGAAAACTTTGCCGCAATTGACCTCTTATCCTGTATTTTTACTCTATTTTTTCATTATAATACGGGATTATAAGCTCAGTCATCTAAATAAAATCTTCTCATTTCGAGAGATATTCGGCATAATAATACTTACAAATATAAGTTTTTCAGCGGAGAAAATTCATTATGCTAACCAAACATGCACTTTTACGAACCAAAGGCTGTCTTCATTTACATCCTCATACCGTTGCCGATTCTTTGTTCCAAACATACGATTTTTTCGATGCTCACGATTTGTTGCAAGTCAAATACGAGATGTTAAGACGAGTTCATCACGATACCTGGAGTATTACCCAAGCTTGCCAAACATTTGGATTTTCTCGTCCAGCTTTCTATCAAGCTCAAGAAGCTTTCGAAGAACAAGGATTCATGGGATTAATCCCTCACAAACGGGGGCCTCAAACTGCTCACAAGCTTTCTCCAGAGGTTATGGCCTTTATCCAGGAACAACAAGAGGCCAACCCTCAACTATCCATGTTCACGATCATCAAAAAAATCCAAGAGCAATTCACCATTTCGGTACATCGTCGCAGTGTAGAACGGGCTCTATCCAAACATCAAAAAAAATTCTTCCTATCAAGCCGCCCATAAATCTGATAGATCCCGTATCTCGCTATGAAGCGCTCCGAGAGAAAATCATTCAACGGCACCCTGTTGATTCAGGATATTTTCTCCAACGTGGTTTAGCCGATTGGATCATCCTATCAAAGGCAGAAAAACCTTCTCCTTCTTCAGCATTGCCTTCAACAATGCCCTCATTCCTAGATTCCTCGGGCGCTAACCTTGTTCCCATTTTAACAACAATTATGTTTCACCATCAAAGAGGAGGCAGGCATGATACTATCTCCCAATCCTTCTAAGGTCACCGCTGACCATTTAAAGCGAAACGCTTATTTGTATATTCGGCAATCAACGTTGAAACAGGTCATGGAAAATACAGAAAGTACTAAGCGCCAATATGATCTGCGCCAAAAGGGCCTCGCACTTGGTTGGCAAACAGAACAAATTATTGTTATCGATACTGATCAAGGCCAATCCGGCGCTCAAGCTGCAGATCGAGAAGGATTCCAGCGATTAGTTGCCGAAGTTGGCTTAGGCAAAGCCGGCATTGTTATGGGTTTAGAAGTTTCCCGGCTGGCCCGTAACTCCATGGATTGGCACCGTCTTTTAGAGCTTTGCGCCATGAGTCATACGCTCATTCTAGATGAAGAAGGAGTTTATGATCCAAATCAATATAATGATAGACTTTTGTTGGGGCTCAAGGGCGCTTTATCAGAAGCAGAACTCCACGTCTTAAAAGCTCGGTTACAGGGAGGAGTGATCAACAAAGCTAAAAGGGGAGAATTGAAGATGGGGCTCCCGATTGGGTTTGTTTATACAGGATCGGATAAAGTTATTCGTGATCCCAACCAGCAAATTCAAAAGATCATCTTACTGTTCTTTGAACTTTTTCGCCAAACTGGTTCCGCTTGTGCTGTTGTTAAGGCTTTTCGCGAGAGGCAACTCCTCTTTCCCACACGCCTCCGTGCAGGAGCTAATCGAGGAGAAGTCGTATGGAAAGAGCTTACTCACACGCGTGTTTTAAGAGCGCTCCATAATCCGCGTTATGCAGGCATATTTGCATTTGGACGCATACGCACAGTAAGACAACCTAACGGAGATTATAAGTATATAAAAATACCTAAAGAAGATTGGCCCATCTTTATCCCAGATGTCCATGAAGCTTACATCACACAAGAAGACTATGAAAATAATATGCGACGGTTGAAAGAGAATTTTCAAGCTTATGGTGGGGACCGACCACAAAGCCCTCCCCGTGAAGGCCCCGCGTTATTGCAAAGCATAATACTCTGTGGAAAATGTGGAAAGGGGATGACTTTGCGTTATCATATTCGAAAAGGGCAGTCTATTCCTGATTACGTTTGTCAACGTGAGGGCGTTGAGAAAGGAGGGCAAAAACCTTGCCAGGTTATTAACGGAGAACTTATTGATAAAACAGTAGGTGAACTCCTGATTGAAATGGTGACTCCAACAGCTTTGGAAGTTGCCCTTGCTGTACAGCAAGAAGTTGAAAACCACTATGCCCAAGTGCAAAAAATCTATCAACAGCGTATTGAGGAAGCCCGTTACGAGGCAGACTTGGCCAGACGGCGTTATCGGCAAGTTGACCCTGATAACCGTTTGGTTGCCAGTACCCTAGAGGCTGAATGGGATGAAAAATTAAAGCTTCTGGAACAAGCCCAAGTTGATTACCAGGATCAGCTGAATGCCAAAAAATTTGTTTTGAGTGAAAAGCAAAAGCAAGAAGTTTTGGCTCTAACCCAAAACTTTGAGAAACTATGGCGTTCCCCAGAAACCCCTCATCGTGAACGTAAACGTATCGTTCGCCTCTTAATTGAAGATGTCACACTTCACCAAGATAAAGAAATCACCCTACAAATCCGATTTAAAGGAGGTACTTCAAAAACATTAGCTTTGCCTCGGCCAATGAGTGCCCCTGAATTATTTGTCACATCACCCCATATTATTGCAGAAATTGACCATTTATTAGAGGAGAAGACTGAAGCTCAAATTGTTGATCAATTTAATAAACAAGGATTGCGGACACCCCATGGCTTACCTTTTACTATTGTTTCCATCCAGAACATCCGACTGACTTATCATCTCAAAAGTCGTTATGATCGACTACGTGAGAAAGGCTTTCTGACGAGAACAGAGGTCAAAGACCTTCTCCAAACAGACTACGAAACTGTCAGAAGCTGGAAATTACAAGGAGCATTAGCTTATGAAGTTACTGGGGGATATCGTTTCCTCTACTATCCTTTAGATGATCAAAAAATAGAAAAACTTAAGAAACAAGCAGCCAAGCCTAATATTCCTCTGGAAGTTGATCGTTTATTGGACGAGAACACTAATAGCCAAATTGCCAAGTACTTAAATGAGCAGGGCTTTGTTAATATGCAAGGTAACGTCTTCACTCACCAAATGATTTGGTATATCTGCTATTACAATGGATTCAAAAGTCATTATGATCGATTACGTGAAAAAGGATTTCTTACACGCCAAGAAGTTGCTAAACTCTTAGGAGGAGTAAATTGTTCAACGATCAAGTGTTGGGAAAAGCAAGGAAGATTAGATTCCAAAGTTATTGACAAGAATCATACCCTTTACCATCCTCTCGATGAGATAAAGATAGAGAATCTTAAAAATCAAAAATATTTAAAAAAGAAAGGAATGTAGCATGACAAAAAAATCCTCTCCAACCATTATAACAGGGTGCAGTATACAACCTGATCTTTATCTTTAGGACTCCTGGCTCTGGCAGGGATAATGGCTACCCCATAATAAGAGGCCATATCTTGATAGGTAGGATTAATGTCAGGCTCATAAAGATGAGATTTGTGAACACCACTTTTCAAATTATCCGGGACGACAATTTCAGGGCACCCTCCAAAAAACTCAAAGGCGT
>JAIEMR010000078.1 GCA_019751935.1 Alphaproteobacteria bacterium | reverse complement strand
CACTGGCACCCAGATCACGAACGCAGCGGATGATCAGGTCATTAATAGTTCCGCTTACAATAGGATCAAGGCCAGTTGTCGGCTCATCAAAAAATATGACTTCTGGGTTTGTTGCAATTGCCCTTGCAAGTGCGGCTCGCTTTTGCATACCACCTGAGAGTTCAGCTGGAAAAATATCTGCAACAGAAGGGGCTAAATTAACGGCCTTCAGCTTTTCTATGGCAATCTTCCGAGCCTTAGCTTTATCCATTCCCATACCTTGTACAAGTCCAAAGGCAACATTTTCAGCAACAGTCATGCTGTCAAAAAGGGCGCCTCCTTGGAACAGCATGCCAAAATGGGTCAAGAGTTCTTGGCGCTGAGAGAAAGACAGTGTTGTAATATCTTGGCCTTTGATCCAGATCTTTCCGCTGTCAGCTTTCAAGAGACCCAAAATACATTTAATGAGAACAGATTTTCCTGTTCCAGACCCTCCGATGATAACAAAGGATTCTTTTTCAAAGAGCTCAAAACTAAGGCCATCTAAAACTTTATTTGAGCCAAAAGATTTAACTAAATTTTCAACGCGGATAATGGGAGTATTGCTCATAAAATCTATTTCTCAAATAAAAGGGCTGTTAGGGCGTAGTTCATAATCAAAATCAAAATAGAAGCAGAAACAACAGCATTGGTTGTGGCGCGTCCAACACCTTCAGCTCCGCGTGCTGAATTATAGCCATGATAACAGCCCATCAAAGTTATAATAATACCAAAGACAGATGCTTTTATAAGGCCAGAGATGACATCATCTGCAACTAGATATTTCCAGGTTTGTTGAATGTAATTGGCGGGGTTAAATCCAAGTTTATAGACCCCAACAATATAACCACCAAAAACACCAATTATGTCAGCAACCACCACTAGTGCCGGTAACATGATAAAGCCAGCAAGAATACGGGGTGCGACAAGGTACTTAAGGGGATTTGTAGAAAGAGTCGTAAGTGCATCAATTTGTTCGGTAACACGCATGGTGGCAATTTCAGCTGCCATAGCTGCTCCAACGCGCCCCGCAACCATAAGACCAGCAAGGACAGGTCCAAGTTCTCGTGTCATGGATAGGACAACAACTGTAGCAACAGCACTTTCGGCTGAAAAGCGAGAAAAACCCGTATAGCTTTGAAGGGCTAAAACCATACCTGTGAAGATTGCTGTTAAACCGACAACGGGAAGTGAGAAATAGCCTATTTGCACAAGCTGTGCTAAAAACTGTCTTCCATACCACGGCGGTTGTAAGCCGTGACGGATGCTGTTTAAGAAGAATAAAGAGATTCGACCACAGTTGCCAAAAAATAGCAGCACTATATGTCCAATATTTTCTAATATATTTAACACGATACTGACTCTAATCCACGTTGTTGTTTTTGTGTTGCATAAATTTTACGTAGCCGTTTTCCAAGTTTTAAAAGAAGCTCATAATTAGATGATTTTGCAGCTTTGGCCCAATGATCCAAAGTTATTTCATTTCCAAGCAAATTAGCCCAGTCTCCAACCGAAACATTCGGAATGTCGGTTATATCAACGCTAATAAGATCCATGGAACCTCTTCCAACTATGGGAGCTTTTTTATCCTTTATAAGAACATAGCCACCCTGGTTACATATCGCCCATGGTACGCCATCTGCATAACCAATGGCAAGTGTTGCTAGTTTTGAAGGAGATTTTGTTTGAAAAGTCCTGTTATAGCCAACATATTCATTGGTTTTTACGTCCTGAATCTGAAGAATCATAGCTTCTAATTCCACACACGGCATTAATTTATTTGCGTCTTCTGGGACAGAGTTATAGCCATATAAAGCCATTCCTGGGCGAACCATGTCAAAATAATAGTCAGGGTTTAGAAAAATGCCCCCTGAACTTGCTAGACTTATAGGAAGATTGGGGTGCTGCTTTTTGATAGAGTTCACCTCAGAAAGTTGTTCAAGATTCGCGGGGTTTGTTTTTTCATCTGCACAAGAAAGATGACTCATGATTAAACGTATATCAAGGTGGTCAGGTTTACTTTGAAGAAGCTTTGAGAAATCTTCAAATTGGATCGCTAATCTTTTCATGCCAGTGTCAAAATGCAAAACGGTAGCCATTTTTTCAACGATTTCTTTGCCATAGCTTTGCCATTCTTGAACGGCTTCAAGATCGTTAAGTACGGGGATAAATTGATTATGATGATAATAACTTTGCCAGCCCTTTAAATATGGACCATTGAGAACGTAAATATGTGAATTTCGCTCAACAGAAGATAATGCACTTTTCAATGCAACAGCTTCATTGGTATAGGCTACAAAAAAATGTCGACATCCTTCGTTATAAAGAAGAGGGGCGATAGCCTCAATTCCAAGGCCATAGCTATCAGCTTTTAGAACGCTAGCACAAATGGATGGACTTACAAGACCCCGTAAATACCGGTAGTTAGATGCAATTGCATCAAGATGGACTGTTAAGAGTGAATAGGTGTTAAATGCGCTCATTACCGTTTTTTATCAAAAGAAATGATTTGCTCAGAGGGCTCCGTAAAAACAGAAATGCCTAAATGATTGTAAGCATAATCTGTTAAGGTGCGTCCGCGTGGTGTGCGTTGAATAAAGCCTTGCTGAAGCAAATAAGGTTCAACAACTTCTTCAAGGGTATCTCTCTGCTCTGATAAAGCTGCGGCTAAAGTTTCAATGCCAACAGGGCCACCTTTGTAGTAATCAGCAATGATTTTTAGATAGCGAATATCTTGAGCGTCAAGGCCTAATGGATCAACATCAAGTCTATTAAGGGCATTGGCTGCTAGAGTTTCTGTAACAAGGGCTTCCTTCATTACACTTGCAAAATCGCGAACACGCCTAAGCAGACGACCTGCGATACGAGGGGTCCCTCTTGAACGGCGGGCGATTTCATTGGACCCATCTTTATCAAGCGAGAAATTAAGAATCTTTGCGGCACGTTCGACAATTAATGTCAGGTCTTTTAATTCGTAAAACTGAAGGCGAAGGGGAATGCCAAAACGTTCTCTAAGGGGCTGGGTCAAAAGGCCTGCTCTTGTTGTGGCGCCTACAAGAGTAAAGGGGGGCAGATCAAGGCGAATGGATCTGGCAGCGGGGCCTTCGCCAATCATAATATCGAGTTTATAATCTTCCATAGCGGGGTAAAGGACTTCTTCCACCGCTGGATTAAGGCGATGAATTTCGTCAATAAACAATACATCGTGAGGCTGCAAATTGGTGAGAACGGCTGCTAAATCACCGGCTTTGGCAATAACGGGCCCCGATGTTGCCCTAAAACCAACGCCCATTTCTGTTGCAATAATTTGCGCTAGGGTTGTTTTGCCAAGGCCAGGAGGGCCAAAGAGCAGAACATGATCCAAGGCTTCTTTTCTATTTTTAGCTGCTTGAATGAACACTTCAAGATTCGCACGGACCTGAGATTGGCCTGTAAATTCCTTTATGGTTTTTGGTCTAAGGGCAGGCTCGAGTATGTCTTTTTCATGATCATGCTCATTCATGTCTAAAAGTCGTTCGGACATCTTTTACCTTTCCGACGCTAATTTTTGCAAAGCTAATTTTATTAATGTAGCAACGGGAGGTTCAGATCCAGCATCTTGAATAATTTTGGAAAGGGCTCCTGCTGCTTCACTTTTAGAATAGCCTAATCCCATTAATCCTGCTAGCGCATCTTGAATAGGGGAAGATTTCTCAGGAAGAGACTGAGATGCATTTTGAACAAAATCTAATTTTTTATCTTTGAGTTCGAGCGTCATTCAAATATGCCCCTACACTCCGTTCGCCCTGAGTAGGTCGCAGGCCATATCGAAGGGTGTTGAGTACGGTGATGCATCCCGTGGTTCGATACGCACTTCGTGCTACTCACCACGAACGGTGGAT
>JAIEMR010000008.1 GCA_019751935.1 Alphaproteobacteria bacterium | reverse complement strand
AAACCAACAATCGAGCGTGTCGGATTTATCCCATAGATTTGTTCAAGCTGAGGTAAGTTTTGAAGACCAATAACAAAGCAACCTCCATATTTACGAATTTCTGCGAGTGCTTTGGGTAGGTTGGGAAGAACATTTAAGGAAGGCAGCTCATCAATAATAAACCATAGGCGTCTTGTATAAGATTCTTCTAATCCCATTAAAGCTTTATAAGCAATACTTAACCACGTTGACAAAAGAGGCGCTAATAACTCTCGTTGCTCTGTTGTACTGCTTAAGAAAAGCCAATCTTTACACTTATGTTTACCTTCTTCTTGATCTTCAGCAGTCTGGTATTCCTTTTGTACCCACTCTCTAATCGAAAAAGAGTTTTCTTCAGATTTTAAATAAGCAAAGGCTTCTAGAGACATTCCGAGAGTTGAACGAATGCTTAAAGCTGTTTTACCGGCTGCCACATTCATAAAACTGGCAACTTGGGTATCTTTGTAAAAGGAAGACACTTTAGCGATCGGAGAAATTAAAGAAAACTCCAATAATTTTTGAATGGAAGGTTGATTGTTTCTTTTTAACTCTTGTGCCGTAACAGAAAAAAGTTTTCGAGCCGAGGTCCACCATATGGGATCAGACCCACTTTCCGGAATAAGGCTTTGGGCTAATTCGGTATAATGATAAGGTTCCTTGCATTCGCTCCATAAGTCCCAATGTAAACTTCGCGCATCAAGAGGGTTGAGAAGCTTATCATAATCTTCTCTATAGAATTTTGAAACAAGAGATCCTGTTGTATCAACAATCACCGCTCTATCACCTCGAGCCCGTATTTGCCCCAGAAGATGATGCAGGCAATTGCTTTTACCAGTCCCAGTTGTCCCTATAATCATCATATGCTCTGTTTCTCTATTTTTAAGCAAAGGAACATCTCCTAAAGATAAATCGGATCGCTCTCTTCTTTTAATGAGCTTTTTAAGAACTTGAGGTTTAACAACGGTTGTCCCTTGAAGAATTTTCTTTTGCTGACGATGTTTGCCTCTTCTCATCCAAAACCAGGACAAAGAAGCAAAAGATAGAAGCATCATCAAAACTGCATAAAACAGCTTTTCTAACAACCTCCCCTGAAGGAATGTCACAAAGTGTCTGATAGAAGGAGTTCTTGCCAACCAAGAGCAACTCACGTTGTAAAACTCTCCGCCTTGAAAAGGAAAATCAACCTGATCAAAAAATCCATGAGGTAAAAATGAGAGATCATCTCTGAGGCAAGCCCCATAATAAACGATTAAGGCATAGAATTCCTTCCATCCAAAATCTTTATAGATCAAAAAACAAAACCATAAGATGCCAATAGCCAAAGATGTTTTAAAAGTAGCCCACAACACTTGGCGAACCATATGGAGTTTGTGCAGTTGGGTTTGTCCGCCCTGTGTGAAGCTGCCTGAAAGTTTCATGGTCGTCTCCTCCTTCGTCATTCAGTTAAAAAGATATTTTTTGTTTTAAAGATTCAGAAATTCATAGTTGATAAAACTCCTTAGTGATATAGTGGGTATGTTTTTTAGAGAGATGAAAAAAATGATCAACGCAGCTAAGCAAGTCAAACTCTTAGCATACTCCTCAAGAATAGCTTGGGGATTTAAAGCAGGACTTAGCTTTTTGCTGACCTCTCTTCTTGCTCTTATAGCTTGGAATGAAAAAGCGTTCTCTATTTTTTTCCCTCTGTTCACCATCATTGGGATCATCACTGACAGCATTTTGTATCTCCGCAGAAATAAAATCTTTACAATAGATATCAAAGATGAAGATGTGGCTGAAACATACGGTCTTAATGCAGAAGAACTGATTATATATGCGAAGAAAATTCCTTTGGTTCGTCTCTTAAGAGTTATTCCTGGCATATTTTTGTTTCCTCTTCTTTTATTTTCAAGTAAGTTCTCTTTGCCAGTAACCTTTTTGAATTCAGTACTCATCATTTATTTCCCTGCTGCTCTTGCAGATGCATTTTCTGCAAGAAAGCTTGGTATTAAATTGCCTTCAACGTACAAATTAATTTTCCAAGTTGGCTTATCTTCGCTCTCTAATCATAATTCATTTAGAAACTCCTCTTCGTTAATCGGTATGAATCAATGTTTTGCGGAACAAAGTGGTGTTTTAGGTTTTCGCAAACCGATTTATGAACCTTTGAACACCACTGTAACGCCCATTTCATCACCTTCCATTTCTTCTTGCCTTTCAACGTATCATTAAGGTTTCTTTTGAGATTCACCTGTTAACTTCTTAACGAAATCACCAATGCCTTCGAAAGGAGCCACTACTGTATCCCCAAGGTTTTTCAGCTCTGCCTTTGTTGCTACTCTTAAAAGGTTTTTCTTTCCTTTTTTATGAGCTTCTTTTTCTAGACCTTGCCGTTGTTGTTCATGTTGCTTTTCTGCCATTTCTATGGACTTTGCACCTGTCTTTTGCATTGTACTGACCTCAGCTTTCAATTTTTCAATCTTCTCTGAATCTAGCCTCAAAGGCTTTTTATCTAGAGGATTAGGACTGACAAGGCTTTCATGTTTTGGCTTCAGTTCCTCAGGGTTTGAAATTCTTGTTTTATAGGCTGTTTGAGACTCTTCGTTGGTTAATCCTGTAGAAGCTCTTGGAATGGGTTGTTGAGATACTTCTTCCCCAGAAGGAATAGCTCTATTATTTCCTAGACTTCCTTCTTCTGGTCCGCTTGTTAAGAAGATACTCTTACTAAGACTCGCACTTTCTGTTCTAGATTCTGTTTGATTATTACTTTCTCCTTCTATAGAAATTTCACCTAAATTTTGCCCCTGATTTTGAGCTGCTGTTCTTGGTAGATAACTACTGGGATCATGCAACAGAGTTTGCCCTGCAATAGATCCTTTCTCGTCAGTATAAGCTTTTTGATAAGCAAGACCTTCCCCACTTCCAGAAAAATTAGATTGTTTCTGTAATGAAGAAGGCCTTTCAACGGTATCAAACGATGTTTTAATTTCTTCTTTTAAGAAGAGTTCCTTCATTTCTGGATAAGATATTCCCGTCTTGTAAGAAATTAAGCTTTCCTGTCTTGTTTCTGCAGGATTTATCCCTTGTGTTTCTGAAGGTTTTTGAAGCTGATAATTGCTAAGCTCATGAGAGGGAATTTGTTCTTGTAAATGGCGCCTTTCTGCCCTATAAGATCGTTCTAAATCAGGGGAACTTTCTATAGGTTTAAGGTCTGAAGAGGCAAGAACATTTATTCCATGGTGTGATGCCCAATGGCTTACATATTTTTGCAAAAGTTCAGGATTATGAGCTGCCATATGGGCAACGCCCTGCATACCAAGCCGGCCTTTTGCATTATCAGCTGGCATGTTGGCCACCCCCTCAATGGCTTGTTGCGTAAAGTTCGTATTGATTGTCGAAGCATTGCTTTGAATCCAAGAAGCTTGTCTTTGAAGGTCTTCCGATTCTCTAAAACTCTTAGATGCCTCTGCTCTAAGACTCTGAGCATTCTCCCAAGATTGGCCAATACTATCACTCCTTCTTCTTGAGTCTTCATCATTTTGGGTATAGCTCTGATTTTGGACAGCCTGAACCGCCTCTCTTGTTAATTGTTGGAATTGTTCATCTTGCCCTATCTTATAAGCCTCAGAGATGGTTTTTTGATCCGTCGCTCTTCCATCAATAGAAGCTGTCATCATTCCACCAATGCCAAAGGCTTTACCTCCAACAGATGTCTGCCCTATCAGACTTGCTGCTTGTTCTTCTGATATATTATGATTTCTTGCAAAATCCCTAACAATTTGACCAACCTTGGAGACAGCACTGCTTTGCTCTATAGATTTTCCATGGCTGGTTTGATCCGTTAGATTTTCACTATGCCCTGTTTGGCGTGAAAATTCTTCAAGACCTCGTAAAGTCTCTCCAAAATGGACTGCTGAACTTTCAGATTGTTGTAAGGCTTTTTGATAAGATCGACTGGATTGGTCTGTTA
>JAIEMR010000091.1 GCA_019751935.1 Alphaproteobacteria bacterium | reverse complement strand
AAGACCCGATACCTTAATCTATACATCTCATCTAAATCGTTGCGATGTAGATCATAATCGTCTGGTTTAATAAGATGTAGCATGAAAGTTCTCCAAAATTAATCATGCTGCATATATTTGTTTTTCCGAGAAGAATTTCAAGTTGAAAAAAATTTAAGATAAACGTTAACTTTTCCCCGGATGGTGTGTTAGGGTACAAAGTTTATAAAAAGTGAACTGTCATGGTAATTTTCTTAAGAGTGTAAGGCGCTTTTAATGAAAATCGTAAGGCCAGTTAAAATATTCTCAACAGCTAAAGCGGCAAGGATGATCCCAAACACTCTGGTGAGGACATTTGTTCCCGTAACGCCTAAAAGCTTCATAATTCTGTCGCCTTGCTTTAGGGCAAGGTACGTGATGTAAATAACGAACATAGCAAGAATAATAACTCCTGCTTGTATTAAATACCCCATAGTCTCAGCTTGTCTCATCAAAACAACTGTGGAAGTGATGGCGCCAGGGCCGGCAATCAAGGGGATAGCAAGCGGGAAAACAGAAATGTCGTCTCGTTGAATGGCTTCTTTTGTTTCATCGCCGGTTGGACTACGAAGACCGGTATTTTTGGCTATAACCATCTCAATAGCAGCCAGAAGCAATAAAAATCCGCCAGCAATACGAAAAGCAGGTTCAGTAATGTTCATAGCATCGAGGAGTTTATCGCCGAGGAAAGCAAAGCAAACGAGCAAGCACGCTCCTATTAAACAGGCTTTTTTTGCTGTTTTCTTTTTTAGGGCTGTTGAATCATTTCGCGTTAAAGAAATAAACACAGGCACAACTGCAAAAGGGTCGATAACCACTAATAAGGTTACAAAAGTCTGCCACAAAAATTCATGCATACAAATACTTTATTTGATAAATAATTAAGTACAGCTTGAATATAACCTAAATTAGATAATTTTTCAAGAAGATAAGCCCAATACTTCCCCAACCAAAAATAAAGATCCCGTGATGAGTGTGCGGCTTTGTGGATATTTCTTTTGAATCTTTGTCAAAGCATCCTGATAGTTTCCAGTTTTATTTGCGCTAATGCCTTCTTTTTCAGCAATCCTTAATAAATCATCAGGGGAATAGGATTTTCCGGTTTTATTGTTCTCTGTTAAAGGGATAAAAAATATTTCTTCAAAACAAGGCCCAAGTGTTTTTATAAAAAGTTTGGCATCCTTTCTTTCTTTCATTCCAAAAATGCCTATCAAGGGCTTGTCTGGATTCCATTTCTTTAATTCTGCTGCCAGCGCTTCAGCGCCACCTGAATTGTGGGCTCCATCAATCCATATTTCATGAGCTCCCTCCGCAAGACATTGTAATCTTCCGGCCCATTTGGCTGATTGAAGGCCTTTTCTAATTGCTTCTGGTTGCAAGTTAAAACAAAGCGAGAGTGTTTTTAACGCAGTTGCTGCATTGATGCGTTGATGATCACCCTTTAGATTAGGAGGAGGATAGGGGGCCAAAATGTCAAGATTCCAGTCTTTATCAAATATATAACAAGGGGAGCCTTTAAGAATGGCTTCTCTTTTCAAAACCTCAATCACTTCTGGGGTTTGTTTGCTGATAACAACGGGGCAATTTGGTTTGATAATGCCTGATTTTTCAAAGGCAATTTTAGGAAGCGTGTCCCCTAAAAATTCCTGATGATCTAAGGAAATAGGGGTGATGATGCTCATCAAAGAGGATTCAATAACATTGGTTGCATCCAACCGGCCTCCAAGCCCGGTTTCAAGTAGTAAAACATCTGCTGGAATTTTTGAGAATAGAACAAAGGCTGCGGCGGTTGTGGCTTCAAAAAAGGTAATGGGATTTGAATCGTTTATTTGAACAATATCTTTTAAGGTTTTACACAAAAGATCATCATCGATTAATTTCCCGTTCAAACGGATCCGTTCATTAAATCGAACCAGATGAGGGGAGGTATAAGCATGAACTCTATAGCCGGCTTCCTCTAATATACTACGACAAAACGCAATCGTTGATCCTTTACCGTTGGTCCCTGCTACATGAAGGGTTGGAGGAAGGCTCTTGTGAGGATTTCCTAGTTTATCTAGCAAATTAATAAGACGCTCGAGATTTAAGTCAATTTCTTGAAAATAAAAGCTATAAAGCTGATCTAAAAGGTCTGAAAGCGTTTCTTTCATAAATAAAATTCACCTTTTTTATAAATGCCTAGCCAAATAAGGCTGTTTTTCGTACAATCTTCAGATTATAAAGATATCATGTCTAACCGAAAAAGGAATTACAACGTATGGATTCTGTGTCATTAGTGATTATCGGCTGTGCAATCTTGGCTATTATTTATGCCATTTTTGCTAGCAGTCGTGTATTTGCAAACCCGACAGGGACACCGCAAATGCAAGAAATTGCCCAAGCTATCCAAGAAGGAGCCCAGGCTTACTTAAACCGTCAATATACAACCATCGCCATGGTGGGTGTTGTTATTGCTGCATTTTTGGCTTATTTTTTAGCGCCTCTTGTGGCAATTGGTTTTGTGATTGGTGCTGTTTTGTCAGGCTGTGCTGGTTATGTGGGAATGCACGTTTCTGTTCGTGCAAACGTGCGTACAGCAGAGGCGGCTCGTTCAGGGCTTGCAAAGGCTTTGGATATCGCTTTTCAATCCGGCGCTATTACCGGCATGTTGGTGGTAGGCTTAGGTTTGCTTGGCGTGTCTTTGTATTACTTCTATTTACTATCTATCAACATCGAGCAACGTCTACTGCTTGAATCATTAATTGCCCTTAGTTTTGGTGCATCTTTGATTTCCATTTTTGCACGTTTGGGTGGAGGTATCTTTACAAAAGGTGCTGACGTAGGTGCTGACTTGGTTGGTAAAGTAGAAGCTGGAATTCCAGAAGATGATCCCAGAAACCCTGCTGTTATTGCTGATAACGTCGGTGATAACGTTGGTGACTGTGCGGGTATGGCTGCTGACTTGTTTGAAACTTATGCGGTAACGATTGTTGCTTCTATGGTTTTGGCGGCAATTTATTTCACAGGCCCTATGCAATCTTTGTTTATGATCTATCCTTTAACGATTAGTGCTGTTTGCATTATTGGATCTATTGTTGGCACGTTCTTTGTGAAACTAGATGCATCCAAAAATATCATGAGAGCATTGTATAAAGGTTTAATTGTAACAACGATTGTATCAGCTGCGCTGATTTATTTCACAACGAACTATTTATTCCAAGGAATGGTAGGCCCTGTTGTGGTGGGTGGTTTGGCATTTTCTGTGCAAAATCTTCTCAATTGTTGCGTGACAGGTTTAGCTGTAACAGGTTTGCTTGTATGGATTACCGAATATTATACATCTACAGCCTACCGTCCTGTGCAAAGCGTAGCTGAAGCTTCAACAACCGGACATGGCACTAACATCATTCAAGGTCTTGCTGTTTCTATGGAAGCAACAGCTTTGCCGGTTTTGGTGATTTGTGCTGGTATTATCGTTGCTTATCTAAATGCTGGACTTTATGGCGTTTCTATTGCTGCAACCACCATGCTTGCACTGGCTGGAATGATTGTAGCCTTAGATGCGTATGGTCCTGTAACAGATAACGCAGGTGGTATCGCTGAAATGGCAAACCTTCCTAAAGAGGTTCGCGTTGTAACAGATGCTTTGGATGCGGTTGGAAACACAACAAAAGCTGTTACCAAAGGTTATGCAATTGGTTCTGCTGGTTTAGCGGCGCTTGTTTTGTTTGCGGCCTATACCGAAGACTTAAAGCATTACTTCCCGAACCTTAATGTTCAGTTCAGCCTTCAAGATCCTTATGTTTTGGTTGGTTTATTTATTGGTGGGTTGCTGCCATATTTATTCGCTTCCATGGGTATGAAGGCCGTTGGGCGGGCAGGTGGTGCGGTTGTGGTTGAGGTTCGTCGTCAATTCCGTGAAGGAAAAGGGGTTCCTGCATTGATCGCTGTTTATCAAAACCATACAAAGAATGCGAAAAAGATCGCATTGGCATGGGC
>JAIEMR010000048.1 GCA_019751935.1 Alphaproteobacteria bacterium | reverse complement strand
CGCGTGGATGCTAGCTGAAAAATACCGTGATTTTCAATTCCCTGGATTATTAATATCATTCATCCTTCTGTCGATACTTGTGGTATTACTTCTCTTGCAACCAGATCTTGGAATGACGCTTGTGGTCGTATCAACTTGGATTGGACAGCTTTTTATTGCAGGAATGCCTATTATTTGGATGGTTATACTAGCAACGATGGGTGTTATTGGGTTATGCGGGGCTTATTCATTATTCCCTCATGTGGCTAGGCGTATTGATCAGTTCCTAGATCCAACATCAGGTAATCCTCAGCATGATCTGTATCAGGTTAATCAATCCTTAGAAGCTTTTATGAATGGAGGATTATTTGGTAAAGGCCCTGGAGAAGGCGTTATTAAAAAGAATGTTCCAGACGCCCATGCGGACTTTGTTTTCTCGGTAGCAGGTGAAGAGTTTGGTCTTATTCTCTGCCTTGCTCTTGTCGGACTTTTTGCTTTTGTTGTTATCAGATCATTGTTAAGAGGAATGCAAGAATCGAGTTTATTTACAATTATGGGAACAGCTGGAATTGCTATGCAATTTGGATTACAAGCATTTATTAACATGGCCTCAGCCTTACATCTTATTCCAACGAAAGGGATGACTATGCCCTTTATAAGTTATGGAGGTTCTTCTCTTGTGGCCTTAGGAATTGCTATGGGAATGCTCCTTGCATTAACCAGACGTCGACATGGCGTAACGGAGGTGCTCTAAATGCGCCGGAATCAAAGACCCGTTTATCTATTAGCCAGCGGGGGTACAGGCGGTCATTTATTTCCAGCTCTTTCTTTAGGTGAAGAACTTAAATCTCAAGGGAGAAAAGTTTATCTGGTTACAGATAATAGGGCTAATAGCTTAAATCAAACCAACTGCTTTGAAGAAGTTTTTGTACGTCCTATAAAAAGACGCGCCCCTTTGATTGGAAAAATTAGACTTTATTTCAGCTTATTTTGGCAAACAATCTATTGCTGCTGGCTCTATCGTCGTCTTCGCCCGACAATCGTTATTGGTTTTGGAGGGTACCCCTCTGTTCCGCCTCTTTTAGCAGCTCAGCTGTCAGGTATTCCAACAGTTATCCATGAACAAAATGCTGTTCTTGGAAGAGCCAATCGTCTTTTAGCAAAAAGAGCATTTCGTATCGCAACTTCATTTCCAGTTACTAAAGGCGTTTTAACAAAAAATACGACATTCACCGGAAATCCTGTCAGGCGTGATATTTTATCTCTAAAAGATCATCCTTACTCCGCCCCTTCTCCAACCGATCCTTTTCATCTTTTGATTATTGGGGGAAGCCAAGGCGCTAAGATTTTTTCAGAAATTGTTCCTCAAACCTTAATTCATCTGCCTCTTGACCTACAACGAAGGCTTGTCATTCATCAACAAGCACGTCCTGAATACTTGGACAAAACTAAATCTGTTTATCGTCAATCTCTTCTTGATGTTGAAATACAGCCCTTTTTTAAAAATATGAATGAACTTTATAGTAAAGCGCATTTAGTGATTGCACGTTCTGGCGCATCAACAGTTGCCGAGCTTGCTATTGCTGGATGCCCTGCTATTTTGGTTCCCTACGCTGCTTCAATAGAAGGAGATCAGTGGCATAATGCCCAGTTTTTCTCAGCTAATGGAGCAGCTTGGATTTTTCGTGAACAGGAATTTACGCCTGAATCCTTATCAAAAATGCTCGTTGATCTGATGAATGATCCTCAAAGCCTGCTAGTTGCAGCAAGGGCAATGCGTCAATATGCCCAAGAAGATGCAAGTAAAAATCTTGCAAATACAGTTGCGCAAGTTATCGGAGATTTGGTAACTGTATAAGAGAGATCATTGTATAATAAGATTTTTTAAAAGAATTTTATAAAAAACAGCATCAGCACTGTAGAATATAAGAAAATATTTAAGCGCTAAAATAAGTTTCAACGAAAAATTCCTTGAAAAAAAATATTATGCTATAATCTTAAGTTAAGTAATTAGTGTTTTTCTCTATTAAAGTTAAGGCTTATCATGCGTATTCCTCCTCAAACGGTCCATCATCTTCATTTCATTGGTATTGGTGGAATCGGAATGAGTGGTATCGCCGAGGTTTTATATAATTTAGGATACCAAGTTAAAGGCAGCGATATCGCCGAAAACAATAATACGAACCGCTTACAAAAAATCGGCATCCCAGTTTCTATAGGTCACAAGGCCGAAAACGTTCATGATGCCCAGGTTGTCATTGTTTCCTCTGCTGTTAAAGGAGACAACCCAGAAGTTATTGCTGCAAGAAGTTACGGTATTCCCGTCATTCAACGTGCAGAAATGCTGGCTGAGTTAATGCGTCTTAAGTTTTCGATTGCTATATCTGGAACTCATGGAAAAACCACAACAACTTCTTTGGCTGCATCTTTACTAGAAGCAGCATCCATGGACCCCACAGTTGTAAATGGCGGCATTATTAACGCCTACAATACCAATGCGCGTCTTGGCACCGGTGATTGGACCGTTGTTGAGGCAGATGAATCAGATGGAAGCTTTGTTAAGCTGCCAGCAACGATTGCTGTTGTTACTAATATTGATCCTGAGCACATGGAATTCTATGGTGATATCGAATCTTTAAAGAAAGCTTTTCTTAAATTTGTAGGAAATATCCCATTTTATGGTCTAGCTGTTTTATGTGCTGATCATCCAACTGTGATAGAAATTTCATCTCAAATTACAGATCGCCGAATTACAACCTATGGTTTTGATCAAAATGCTATGATCCGCGCTGTTAACATGCGAATGAGTTCTGAAGGAACAACTTTTGACGTTGATATCAACAGACCTCTTTCTCATCAAACTCTTATGCATTCTGAATTTGCAAAGATAAAGGCTCTTCCCAAGCGAATAAAGGATTTGTTTTTACCAATGGTTGGTAAGCACAATGTCCAAAATGCTCTTTCAGCAATTGCAATAGCGCAAGAATTAGGTCTTGGCGAAGATATAATTAGAAAAGCCTTTATGGGTTTTAAGGGAGTTAAGCGTCGTTTTACAAAGGTTGGCGTTTCTGGGGGAGTTACTATCATTGATGATTACGCACATCATCCTGTAGAAATTAAAACAGTCTTAGAAGCAGCGAGACAAGCAACAACAGGTAAAATTATTGCTGTTATGCAACCCCACCGCTATTCACGTCTAAGCTATCTTTTTGATGAATTTTCCGCCTGTTTTAAAGGTTGTGATCAACTGATTATTGCACCGGTATACGGAGCTGGAGAAGAACCTATTGAGGGCGCTACCTCTGAAAATCTAGCAAAAGCTGTTCGTCAGCAAGGTGACGTTCAAAACGTTTTTGAAATTGGGGACTCAAAAGAGATCCCCTATCTATTAAGACGCCTTGCAAAACCAGGAGACATCGTTTTATGTCTTGGAGCAGGAAGTATTACCTATTGGGCGGCTTCTCTGCCGGCTCAGCTTGATCCCTTATGGCAAGAACAAGACGCACTAATACATGAAATTGCTGGCTAAATTGGTTAAATGACATTTGAATATGAAAAACGACTGATTGATTCTTTGCCCCTTGTGGAAGGACGCTATAGCTTCAATCAAAAAATGTCCCAAACAACTTGGTTTAAAGTCGGAGGCCCTGCAGAAGTTTTTTTTAAACCAGCCCACGGCAAGGATCTAAGCCATTTTTTAAAGAACAAGCCATCTGAAATAGATGTTCTTTGCATGGGAGCAGGCTCAAATGTTCTTGTAAGAGATCAAGGCATTAAAGGCTGCGTGATTCGTTTAGGGTCTGGATTTTCTGAAGTTGTGATTGATGGATCTAATATCATTGTGGGCGCAGGCTGTTTGGATAGAACAGTTGTCATGAGATGTCTTGAGGAAGGAATTTCGGGCCTTGAATTTTTAGTGGGAGTTCCAGGCACAATTGGTGGCGCCATAGCTATGAATGCAGGTGCCTATGGATCCGAGGTCAAAGACCTTTTAAAGTGGGTAGAGCTGATGGATGAAAAAGGTGA
>JAIEMR010000110.1 GCA_019751935.1 Alphaproteobacteria bacterium | reverse complement strand
ATCAACACGCCCAGTAACAGGGCCACAATGGGATTGATATAGACATAAATCGACACCAGACTGATGGGGAGAGTTTTTAATGCATAGAGAAATCAATGATTTTGTCACAGCTGCTGTTAACAAATGACAGGCCTTAAGATTGAGAGGGGTATCTCTTGCATCTCTTTCTAAATTTCCCATAGCATTAAAGAAAGTATCCAATTTATCCCAATTATCACCTTCTTCCAGCGTTGTTCTGAAAAGGCTTTCATTAAAATGTTGGCGGATAGCTTGAACACATGGGGTTGCAATATTTAAATCACTGTCATCAGTGAAATTTAAATATGTTCTAGCAGAGGCGATATTAAAATCGCCACTTTCATCAGTTAACCAATCTATTGCATGTTGTGTGCTTCTTCTTAATTCTTCTGTGTTGTAAGCTGTTGTAGAAGAGATATAGGAAATAATTATATAAGTTATCAATAAACACTGTTTCAACAAAGTTAAGCCTCGTTATTTTTGTAATCTTGTTATGATATGATGAGTATATTTGATAGATTTCATTGGAAAGCAGACTATTTTAGCAATGATAACATTATTATTTAAAACTTCAAATAATATCTGATTTTATTAGCTTGTTAATAATGTCGTCTGGCTTTTCTTTTCTTGTCGCTTAGATTTGCCTTTTTCACATTCACTCACCTTTATTGCGGTCAGGCTGGTTATGGTATATAGTGCAAGAAAACCTTAAAGCTTTATATCATATGCAAGCAGCTTATTCGCCGGATTATGAAAATGCATTGCGTCGGCGCGAAAATATGTTGTTTTTTAAACGATGGCTAAAGCATCCATCACAAATGGGAACGCTGGCGCCAGTTACGCCTCGTTTAGCAAAATTAGCGGCAGATTTGGTTGAGAATCCATCGGATTTAATTGTAGAGCTTGGTGCAGGAACGGGTCGTTTGACGCGCGCTTTACTGGCACATGGCGTTAAACCTAAGAATTTAGTTTTGGTGGAATTAGACCCTGAACTCTGTGTTTTTTTGAAGGAAACCTTAAAAGACCTGCCGGAGTGCAAGAATTCAATGCCTCACATTATTGAAGGTGATGCAACTAAACTAGCAGAAATCATTCCTGAGTCCTTCAAAGGTAAGGTATCAACAGTTGTTTCTGCTATTCCATTTATGTATATTCCCCCCATTGCTAGGGAACAAATCGTTAAAAGTTCTTTTGACGTTTTAAAACCTGAAGGTTCTATTTTACACGTAACCTATAACCCTAAATCTCCATTAGCATTTAAGAAAGATTTAAAGCAGGAGCGTGTAGGGAAACTGTGGCTTAATTTTCCTCCTGGTTTTGTGTGGAAATATCAACAAGGATGGCCTTCTTAAATGAAGAAAAAGGGGGCCTTAGGTTTATGACTTTTCCACATATTCGAAAACGAGATGAAAGTCTTTTATTTTTAAAGCAATTAATTCGAAACCCGAAATCATTAGGGGCCCTTGTACCAAGTTCTCAAATGCTCGCTGATTTTATCTGCGGTCATGTTCCAACAACCGAGAATCATTTGGTTGTAGAGGTTGGGGCAGGGACGGGGCGATTTACTCAAGGTTTGCTAAAAGCAGGTATTAAGCCTGAAAATTTAGTGGTTTTGGAAATTGACCCTATTATGTGCAGTTTTTTAAGAAAGAACTTTCCTCATATCAATGTGATTGAAGGGAATGCAAATCAGCTTCATACTCTGTTACCGAATGGTTGGGTTGGTAAAATAGGAACCATTATTTCTGGTATTCCGATGGTTAACTTATCAAGTGAAGATCAAGAACAAATTATCTCATCGTGTTTTCAGGTTTTGTCTGAAGCGGGAAGTGTTCTTCAATTTACTTACGGTCCTCTTTCGCCTCTATCCTCTAAAAAGTTGGGCCTTTCGAAAAAACGTTTAGGGCATGTTTTTATGAATTTTCCGCCTGCAACAGTATGGCGATATAGCAGACAATCAGAAAAACCTCATGACTTGAACAAAACAAAGAATACTTCGGAACGGTTAAGCAAAATCCGCAGAATGGTTGGTTTAAAGGTCAAGTCAAAAGAATTGGAATTAGAAGAATGAAAATAAAAGTTGGGGTTGCAGGTGCTACAGGCCGGATGGGGCAATTGATTATTGAACAAATTATAAAAGATGATTTTTTTAGTTTGGCGGCTGCTACAACTTCAGCAAATAATCTGCTTTTGGGTACGATTGTGGCTGATCATGTATTCCTTCATTCTAATCCAGAAGAGCTTTTTACAAAGGGCCAAGTGGTAATTGATTTTACGAAAGCAGATCTTTTAAAAGAACATCTAACACTTGCTGTGCAGCACAAGACCAAGCTTGTTATCGGAACAACAGGTTTAACCGCAGAACACAAGGAAATGTTGTTAGAGGCATCCAAACAGATCCCGCTTTTATATGCATCTAATACCAGCATGGGTGTGACCTTGATGAAGGTTTTAACAACGCAAATTTCAAAAGTTTTAGGATCTGAGTTTGATATCGAAATTGATGAAATTCATCATCGACACAAAGTCGATGCTCCTTCAGGCACAAGCCTTAGCTTAGGAGAAGCTGCAGCTAAGGGCAGAGGCGTTTCTTTAAAAGATGTTGCGTGTTTTGAACGTCATGGCCATGTAGGGCCAAGGCCAGCAGGGCAGATTGGTTTTTCAGTCCGCAGAGGTGGCAGCATTGTTGGCGATCATACAGTGAGTTTTATTGGCGAAGATGAGTGCTTAGAAATCACCCATAAGGGAATTTCAAGGTCTCTTTATGCAAAGGGAGCAGTAAGGGCCGCGCATTGGCTGTGCGATAAGCCTGCTGGCCTTTATAGTATGGAAGACGTTTTAGGGTTAAAGAAGTAGGGGTAGTTAAAATGTAATTAAGTTTTTAGTGCTTTTTCTTGCTTTTAAGAGGAAACGTGCCTTTGTGCTTAATAAAATTTACTGCTTCATAATTAATAATTCTGTTTCTATGCTAGCTGAAGGATATCTTCTTTCTAGGACCTTTATTAATTTCTCTATTTTCTCATCTTTCGTATTATTACCTTTTCCTCTTGTCCTCTTACAATGATAGATAATAACTTTTCCATCTTCATTAGCATCTCCCGATAATTCAATAGGGGCGATAGTTAAATAGGATTTCTCTCCATTCGTGTTATAGAGTTCAAGAACTAAAGCATGAGAACACCCAGAGTCTAGTTGGGTCATTTCAGCAAAAAAATATCTTGAGTTTTCTTTTTTTATGACGTCTTCAATTGGGCGATATTTAAATCCGACAATAGGCTTTTTGGACTTAAAAGAAAACAATGACCCGGATTCCTCTTCCATACAAAAAACAAAAGAAATACTCTGAACAAAAATAATAGCAAAAAGGAGCAAGGAGCGCATATAAACTCTTAGATTGGTAATTTTTCCGCGACCATTGTTCCTGATAGATTAATATTTTTCAAGCTATTTGAGTTTCTATTAAGAGAAAAAATGATATCTCTGTAGAATTAACAAGTTATTTACACAAACAAGTTAACCTTAAATCATGTAATCCATAAAATTGGTGTTGCTGTATGAGTATTTGTAAAGTTTTTATGTTGTATTTGACTGTTTTGACATTTTTTAACCCCCTGCAATGCGCCGAAGATTCCCAAGAAACAAAACGAAGAACCTTTAAAGAGGTCGTCAATTTTGTTTTAGATTTTTCAAAAGGATCTCGGAATTTTGATGAAGAGGCATTAGGTGCAATAGATGAGAAGCCTAGAGGTTATAGTGAATATGGTTCTAAGGTTGTTTACATGCTTAAAAGCTTGACTGAATTAGAAAGGAAAAGGCCTTGTTTGATGGGAATCTCAGATCAAAAAGCGCATTGGATTTTTGACCCAAACGAATTTAGGAGTAAAAGGGTAGAGCTTAGGCTGTCAGAAGAAGAAGTTGGCGAAGGGGGTTATTTTTCAGATTTTAGAAGAATCCAGTCTGGTTCTAGGATAGAGGAGGAAGAGTTTCTACGCTATCTTCAGGCAACTTTGATGTATGAAACCCTTTACG
>JAIEMR010000079.1 GCA_019751935.1 Alphaproteobacteria bacterium | reverse complement strand
TATTATAAATCCATTTAAGGAAAAAGAATGAGTACTCTTGATCGCGGCGATAAATCCAAAGCATTAGATGCTGCACTTGCGCAAATTGAAAGAGCTTTTGGTAAAGGCTCAGTTATGAAGTTAGGCCAAAAAGACAGCGCTGTTGAGGCAGATGTTATTTCAACAGGCTCATTAGGGCTCGATATCGCGCTTGGAATCGGCGGCCTTCCTAAAGGACGCGTGATCGAAATTTATGGACCTGAATCGTCTGGTAAAACCACCTTGGCTTTACACGTTGTTGCCGAAGCTCAAAAAGCTGGTGGAACGTGTGCGTTTGTGGACGCAGAACATGCCCTTGACCCTGGTTATGCACGAAAGTTAGGTATTAATCTAGATGAGCTTTTAATTTCTCAGCCCGACACCGGTGAACAAGCTTTAGAAATTGCTGATACATTGGTACGTAGTGGCGCGGTTGATGTTTTGGTTGTAGACAGCGTTGCAGCCCTTGTTCCAAAAGCCGAGCTAGAAGGCGATATGGGTGATTCCCACATGGGACTTCAGGCACGCTTGATGAGCCAAGCTTTGCGCAAACTAACCGGCTCCATCTCCAAAACAGGTTGCATGGTTATTTTCATTAACCAAATTCGTCAAAAGATCGGCGTGATGTTCGGCAACCCAGAAACCACAACGGGGGGTAATGCTTTGAAATTTTACGCCTCTGTTCGCCTAGATATCCGCCGCATTGGCGCCCTCAAGGACAAAGATCAGGTGATTGGTAACCAAACCCGGATCAAAGTTGTGAAAAACAAAATGGCCCCTCCTTTCAAGGTTGTTGAATTCGACATTATGTATGGCGAAGGGTTTTCCAAAACAGGAGAATTGATTGACTTAGGCGTTAAAGCCGGCGTCGTTGAAAAGGCAGGATCTTGGTATTCCTATGGGACTCAACGCATTGGTCAAGGACGGGAAGCAACCAGGACTTTCTTAAAAGATAACCCTGAAATTGCTGCTCAAATTGAACGTGCCGTTAGAGATAACGCTGGCCTTGTTGCTGATAGCATGATTGGCACACCAGATAGCGGCCTTGCGGATGTAGCATAAAGAGGCACTTTGAATGCAACTGAATCACCAAAATTTGAAAACGTTTGATACACTAACGGGCGATTCAAGTTTAACAGGTGATTCAGGTTTCTCAAATCCTCCCAGCGAACCCTTAGGGTTATTGAACAAATGGCTGGAAACAGCGAATCGATTAAAGGTTAGAGAACCCCTTGGGATGACTTTGGCAACCGTTGATCCTTTAGGACGCCCTTCAACCAGAGTTGTACTTTTAAAAGGAATCACTGAAAAAGGGTTAATCTTTTCAACCCGAGAGGAAAGCACTAAAGGGCAAAATTTAGAAACAAACCCCCTAGCTTCAGGCACCTTGTGGTGGAGAGAAACGATCCAACAAATCAACTTTCAAGGATGTGTGAGTAAGTTATCTAAAGAAATATCAGATGCCGCCTTTAAAGAACGTCCAAGAGATGCAAAAGCGATTGCAGCAATATCAAAGCAAAGTGCGCCCCTCTCGGATGAAAAAGCTTTGAGGGATGAAGTGAATAGGCTTATTGCAACAAATGATGAAATCACAAGACCCAAAGGTTGGCATGCTTATATCTTAGAGCCGACATCTATTGAATTTTGGCAAGGAAGTCCTGACAGGTTTCACAAAAGACTGCGGTATGATTTAGCAAACGGCGAATGGAAGTTTCAGAGGTTACAGCCATAGAGAAAAAGGCTTTGGTGGCTTACGTTTACCTTTCTCATGAGCAGAGGATGGATTTTTAGCCTTTAATTTTGAATATACTAATTAACTCAATAGCTGCTTAAAAAACCTCAAGATCAAGTCCCTCCTGAAATAATCGGCTCAATAATTAATTCTATGGCTGTTTGAAAAATTTCAGGGTCAATCTCGTCTTGATAAGAGCGAAGCACATCAACAAAACTTTGACGATTTTCGCGCTGCTTAGCAGTAGGGGCCTTTTTAGAATTTAAAATAGGAATAACTCCTTTTTCAAGTGCATCAACATATCCGTTTGAAGTGACAGGTTCTCCTGTTGATGACAAAGATACCTCGGATTCTGCGCTTGTTTCGGAAACATCACTAGCATCACTTGCTCTAGAGTTTTGAGCTTTCATTTTCCCAAGTCTGTCAAAAATGACAATAAAATCTTCTCTTTTAGAAGGGGCTGCCGCATTATTTAGATCCGACTGTCTATGGCCAATGGCTTGATCAATCTCCCGGTCATAAACATACCAAGTGGGATAGGTCGTATCCGGATCATATTTTCCTTGTTTATGATCAGACTCCATTTCAAATACTGAATCACCAGGTCTTTCAGCCGCATTGACATAAAAAGAAGATAACGCAACACAAAGCATCATTAAAAACTTCAACATGTTAGCCTCTTCTTATTCACTTCCAAAAAATAATCTAGATTCATGATTTACGAAACCTATTATATTATCTATTGTAATTTGACTTCCACCATACTGAAGTTTACCATATCCTCTTGCCTCAACTAATGCAAGGCCCTTTGCATTACAGTCGATATCCAATAACCCCATAGAATAATGTTGCGGCAAGTTTGGTGGAGGAGAAAGAAGATCAACTTGGCGCACAGACCCCTCCTTAAAGGGCACAGGTTGACGAGGACCTTCTCCTGTAATTGATAAGTACCAAGCTTGAACGGATATTCCTGTTCTTACCAGATTACGCTTGTAATCTTTATAGGGTCGCAATTGGGAACTTGCAGCGAAAGCTAAATGCCTTTCTACAAATCCACTAAAAATTACTTTTTGATCACTTTTCAGCTTGTCATAAAGCTGAGATAAGGGAACACGAGACATAACACCCAAATATGTTTTTAAACCAGGCTCTCCTGCCATCGGGGCCTTTTTATTAAATAATTGATACCAATAATAAAGAAACAACAAGATTAAACCTTTTCCATCTCCTTCTGGTATCGTACTAAAATCTGGGTTGATTGCAGTTTTGAAATAATCTCTTATTTCATTCCCTTTCTTCGTATTAACAAGAGCCTTTCTTCTATACATATCACGCAATACCAAGAGGTGGCTGGCAGCTTCAGGATCAAGAGTAGAAAAATCAACACCTGTAGGATCAACAGCAGCAGAAGCAGCGCCTTCATCATGCTTGCCTTCTGTTTCTTCACCTCCAGTTGCTGAAGAAACAGCCACAGCTGATGGCGGGCCCTCTGAAACAGGACTCATTCCTAAATCATCTAGAAAATTCTTTATATCTTCATGTCCCAGCATGTAAAGGCGTTCAAATGGATAAACCATATCCTTTAAAGGTAATTGAAAAGTGATTTGTGGCCTTATGGTGCGATCTTCTGCACCAGGACCTTTAGCAGCATAAGATAACTCAGGAGGAGGCGGTGATTTAGCAAATGCCACTAAACCACAATCATATCCATCAGGTAAAAGAGCCTTAAAGGCGTCCTCTGTAAAAGGGGATGGTGCTGCTCTTGATCTTTCATATATTGCGTGCAGAACCCTTTGCATACCTGCAGCCGCCTCATTGATTTCTCCATAGCCCAATCCACCTAGCGTGCTGCATTCAACATTTTTATTATGATCGGCGTGTGGAGTACCACTCAAAGATACATCAGTTGTATCTCCTTTTAATTCCCAAAAAGGAATACCTCCCTTCAAAATAGTAAACTTACCGTCCCAGCTATCTGTTTTTATTGCTGAAGTTTCTATTTCAATCCCCATAAGAGGTGTTGCTCTAGAAGAAGCAACTGCTGATGGTTTTGAGCTACAAATCCCAGCCCATGAAACATTGATATTGAAGAGAATAGCTATAAAAGCTAATAATTTTGTTAGAAAAATAATCCCTGTCGTAACACTTTATATCAATTTTCATATCTATAAATTTACCAAGAAATTACTTAACATAATCTTAAAGAAATAGTTTCTATTTTGCCTAAAAATCTTTGCAGATTTTTTTTCATAAACTCAGACGGCAATTTTGAAAGAAACATCGCTTTCCCCCAAATCTACCATTTTAACACCTTCTCCTTGTTACGGAAAACGAA
>JAIEMR010000149.1 GCA_019751935.1 Alphaproteobacteria bacterium | reverse complement strand
GATCCCTTATTGCCAATTCTATTATTTTTGCTGCTTTAAGGGGTGATGCAACTTTGATTGAACAACGATTTCTAGATTTTGTTGAAAAAGGTTTATTAATTCTCTCAAAAAGTAATACGGAGCAAATTTAAATGGGTATGCCAGCAGCTAGAATTAGCGATATGCATGTTTGTCCTATGGTAACAGGTGTTGTGCCTCATGTCGGCGGGCCTATTATGCCACCAGGGGCAATTACTGTTCTTATATGTTCCTTACCGGCTGCAAGGGTAGGGGATATGGAAACCTGTGTTGGCCCACCAGATTCCATTGTCTTAGGGAGTATGACTGTTTTAATTGATAAAATGCCAGCAGCTAGGCTAGGCGATATGTCTGCCCATGGAGGATCAATTGTGGCTGGCGCGCCGACCGTGTTAGTGGGGTGAGATTATTGAGTAAGGATTTCTCATTATTTTAATGCAAGTTTCATTTGTACAGGAATGTGGTCACCTATTAGATCCTTTCCATCCGAAGATAAGCTCTCAAAATGAGATATTACGTCATGCTTAGTGCTTTCTCGTATATCATCTAAATGGCCGGAACGAAGACGCTCGTTATAGGATGCTACTTTAGTAGCTCTTGTTTTCAGTGTATCTACGGCAGTGTTATGATCATGACTTAAACTTCCTGCTCTATCCCAAGAGTAGTTTTTTACTTCTGGCATATGAATACTTAAATAACGTTGGTGCCATTCTTTTATCTCTTCCGCTTTTATTAAATTTTCTTTCAGTGCGAAGTGTTCAGCTTTTCCCCATTCTATGTGATGTTCAAGCATATCAACTCCATCGATGAATGCCTTAGGGAGGGGCGAAAGTTTACCGGCATTATCTTTTATTAAGAAGTAATCTATGTTTTGTCCAGATTTTTGAGTCATATGGACTGCATCTGCCGCTACAACATATGTGCCCTTGAGGGTAGAAGGGCGATCACTGGCATTTATTGCATTAAACGCAGATGATGTATTTATATGGGCGCTATTACCATCACATCCAAATATCATTGTAATATTTGCGTTATTTATATGTGTAACGTAATTTTCGAAAGCTCCTTTTAAATTTTCTAAAGCTTTATCAGAAGAGAGTGCATGTATAGCACCAAAAGTTATTTCACATTTAGAAAAATAAATTGCACAACCAACCCGATCAGAGCTTAAATGTAAGCTGCCCTTGTCAAAGCTTTCATCAATTTCTTTAAGATCTATATGTTTGATATCTTCTCCTAAAGCTTTACATGTAATTTGGTTGCATATTACAGCAGTCGTACATCTCATGTTTTCGGCAAAAGGTTCTTTGTATAGCAAGCCATTTTTTGGCACATACTTCAATATATCATCATGCCTTAATAATTCTTTGATATTGCCTGCTTCTTGTAGACATATTACATGAGGATCAGGTGAAGATAACCAACGGAGTAAACGTTCTGCCTTGCGTCTATTTATGCCTGCTCCTCCTTGGCAGTTCCAAGTGATGACATTAATATGAGTGCTTGTAGAAGAGGATGAAGGGAAGGCAAACGACATATTTTTATCCTATTTAATAAACTGAAGCTAAAAAATTTATCTTAGCGTTATTGCCATTTTCCCACTGCTCAAAATCCATTACATACTCCATATGATCAATATAATGGCCATTAATTAACTCGTTGTTTTTTATGATTTTATCTGCCTTTAATCCCAATCTCTCAGGAATTGCGCGACTTCGGCTATTTTCAACGCCACATTCAATTGCAACGAGCTTAAGTCCAAGGTATTGAAAGGCAATTGACAGCATAACCTTGCAGGCTTTTGTGACAATACCATTGCCTTGGTAACTTTCTGCAATCCAGTAACCTATTTTGCAGGTCTGGTTTTCGTAATCGATAAACAATAGTGAAATAGTGCCAATTATTTTAGTACGATGAAATAGGCCAAGCCTTAATGATTTTTGAGATAAGTTTTCCTCTATAGAATCCAGGATAAATTGTAAGGCATGTAATTGAGTCGTAAGAGAATCAATCCAGGGCAACCATTTCCGTAGATGTACTCTATTGCTATCTATTAAATCAAAGAAATCTTTCGCATACTCTGGTTGCAGTGCTGCTAGAGAATATTCCTCTTTTATCACTATAGGAAATGTCAAATTTTCATGGGCATTTTTATAATTTTGAATGGCGCTAGGACAAGTCGGTGATGTTAAAGCTTCTTGATTCACTTTCGCCTGCATAAAGAACGAGCATCTCTTAATGCGGTTTATGTACTGTAAATACAAACAGCAAACAATAAGAAAAATGTTAGATTATGCGGCTTTTCTTATAACATAAATATTAAAATAGTCACGACTACTTTAAATAGCTTATTAAATTGGTCACTCAATTACTACTAACTTCAGCTGGTAGTAATTGAGAATTGCTGATATTTTTGAATAGTATCGCTTGCGTTGGCAAATTGAACTGATCTTTAAACGATTAAAATCGTTAACTGCTTTTGGCCATCTCTCGAAATATGATAATGTGAGTGCTCTATCGTGGCTATACGAAAACCTTTTTTGTTGGCTTATTGGTAGAAAAATTAACTCAGGCCCCTGATAATATCGAAACCATCTCTGTGAAGCTCACACATTATTCTACCAAAAGCTTCCTATCCAGCATCTTGAGTGCAGCTCTTTCCTTGCAATCTATCCCTATCCTTTGGAATTCCCAAAATTATGCCGGGTAAGACTGAAATATTTTACAAATGGTATTTGTCTTTTAGGAAGAACACCATTTGTTTGTATTTTTGGTAAGCTTCAATATAATTTTTTTCTAAAATTGATTTTATAGATTTTTTTAAATATATTTTATAGATTTTTTCATATATTCTTTTGGGCTCTTTTTCCTTTTCAATACATTTTACTATTTGAGGGGCAATTTTGTAATAATAATCAATTTCTGTTTTTCCATTTTCTAGGGTAGTCATAATCGCATCACGAAACCATCGTAAAATGTTAAGTTCATTGCAAAATTCATCAAGCCCTAATGATTGACAAACAGCAGTACTGATAAAGCAACAGCCACCTGAGGAAGTTTTCTTGCCTTGGACTTTTACCTGCTTGGCTTGGAGAGAGGCACGAACATTCTCTGACGCAAATTGCGCTTTAAAAGGGTACTCGCGAAGATTACTGGAAGTTTTCACAAAATTAGGTTCGTTTTCGGAGCCCATATTTAAACGTTTTTTACCATCTTTAAATAAAGGATTTCGCGCATCCTCTATAGAAGCTATACTTACGAGTGCTTTATAGGCTGTTACAGAGATATGGATGTAACCATGACCGTTAAATGCTGCATGTAATCGACAACCAAAGCTGGAATCCATTTGCTCTGCTTCGGTTCCTGCGTCAATATTTTCTCCTCCATAGCAGGTCCACAATCTTAAATCTATAAGAGAATTAGGAAGACCGCTTTTAATAAGGTCGTCTGCTAAAGTCTCTGCATCTACTTTTTTTGTAGCGGGCACTATTTTCTTAAACCCATACGGGTCATCTTTTTCTTTTCTGTTTTTATTTATTTCTAGGGTTGTATATCCTCCTTCTCCACGCTCCATAGTTCCATCAAGAAGAATATACAATCGATCTCCACTTTTAATACCATTTAATTCTGTTGCCATGGCTTCCTTTTTTTCATCTTCCACTTCCTTTTCTTTTCTAGAATGAGAGGAAAAATTTAAGTTTTTTATAGTAACATTAGGGGCCGTTCTTAAAATTAATTCATATTTTCCTTTTTTCGCTTCTATTAGGGCGTTTGCGTATTCGTCCATTTTTTGATCTTGATAAGGCACATAAACCCATTTGTTCATATTAAGTTCCTTAAAAATTTTTTATAAAGAAGAAATTATATTTAGAATTTCAAACTGAAGATAAGTTGGAATTTCTTAAAAACTCCAATGGTATGGCCTGAGCGACTTTAATTTGCTCCTGAAATCTCATAGCATTGAAAAGATCACTAAAATACGATCAAATTCACGCATTAAGATCCCCTCTTTTAAAAAGCAGAGATTTCGGATGTTTTCATCCGCAAATAAATTGGGAGAAATTTGTTCTAAATGTGTCAAGAGAAGACCATGTAAGAGGTTTAAGAAACTAGC
>JAIEMR010000135.1 GCA_019751935.1 Alphaproteobacteria bacterium | reverse complement strand
GTGCCGGTAACGACGCAAAAAATACACTTTATTGTTCATTTTGCGGAAAAAGTCAACATGAAGTCCGTAAGCTCATTGCTGGGCCTACAGTTTTTATCTGCGACGAATGTGTGGAACTTTGCACGGATATCATTCGTGAAGAGAATCATTCTTCACGTCTAGCTTTACAAGATGGTGTTCCGACTCCGCATGACATTATGGGATTCCTTGATGATTATGTCATAGGGCAAAAGCATGCTAAAAAAGTCCTTTCTGTAGCTGTTCACAATCATTACAAACGGTTGTCGCATGGCGCTAAAGGGGCAGATATTGAAATTGCAAAATCCAATATTCTTTTAATAGGTCCAACAGGAAGCGGTAAAACTCTTTTAGCGCAAACTTTGGCGCGTATTATCGATGTGCCTTTTACTATGGCAGATGCGACGACATTGACCGAAGCAGGTTATGTTGGTGAAGACGTTGAAAACATTATTCTAAAGCTTTTACAAGCGGCTGATTATAATGTTGAACGTGCCCAAAGAGGGATTGTTTATATTGATGAGGTTGATAAAATCTCACGCAAATCAGATAATCCTTCTATCACCAGAGATGTTTCTGGTGAGGGTGTTCAGCAAGCACTTTTGAAAATTATGGAAGGAACGGTTGCATCTGTACCTCCGCAAGGCGGACGCAAACATCCTCAGCAAGAATTCTTGCAGGTTGATACAACCAATATCCTCTTTATTTGTGGCGGGGCCTTTTCTGGCTTAGAAAGGATTATTTCAGCGCGCGGCAAAGGGGCGGGGATTGGTTTCGGAGCAGAAGTGAGAGCACCTGATGAAAGACCTACAGGCGAAGTTCTTCGAGAGGTTGAGCCAGAAGATTTATTAAGGTTTGGCCTTATTCCAGAATTTATTGGAAGACTTCCAGTCATTGCAACTCTTGGAGATTTGGATGAGCCAGCGCTTATTGATATTCTAACAAAGCCTAAAAATGCTTTGGTAAAGCAATATAAGCGTTTGTTCGAAATGGAAAATGTAAAGCTTACTCTGACCGATGATGCTTTAGCATCCATTGCGAAAAAAGCTCTTTCAAGACGGACAGGAGCGCGTGGCCTAAGGTCCATTATGGAGCAGATCTTGCTTGAAACGATGTATGAGCTTCCTTCTTATGAAGGCGTTGAAGAGGTGATTATCAATAAGGACGTTGTTGATTATCAAAAACCTCCCATGACGATTCATGCTCAGCGTTTAACGGAAAATACAGCGTAGGTCTTTTATATTTTCTTTTAAGAAATACCTCAGTAAAAAGAGGTATTTCTTAATGAAATATGATAATGTTAGTCAATCCTTTAAAAGAAGAGCACATGGCTTTTACTTTACAAAAGGAAAAGAAATGCTGTTACACTTCCGCTCTTCCTGTTATTGCTCCCCACAATCTTTTTGCGTGTTTCCATCCCTGTTGTACGACAGCAGGAGCCCTATATTGTGTTTGGTAATATGTAATAGCTTCAGCCGCTTTCTCAGAAAGAACCATTGAACCGACAGTCAACATATAAGCCGGGTTATTTAATGCAACACATATTACAGCAGTTTCAATAGATGATCGACCAAGATTTTTTCGGCTATACCACTTATCCTTTGGGTCAGTTTGCGGTGTAGATTGCATATCTTTTAAGAGTTTGGCTGTTTTATTATGAAATTGATAAATTCCGTGCCCACTAAGAGCCGCACAAAGAGCAACAGTACATGGACTGTATATAATAATATCATCAGAAGTTTCTTCTTGTCCTTTTTGAAATATTGACTGCAAGGTAGAGGAACAAAAATCATGATTTTTTTCTAGAGCCTCGGCGCCATTGCACATAGCAAGAAAAGTATTTGTTACAGCAGAGATAAAGGGAGAGTCAGTTTCTAGGTTATCTTGAGATACAAACTGCCACCAGGAGGAGCAAAAATCAGGATTTTTTGCTATATTCTCAGAGGTATCGCACATAGTAAGAAAAGTATCCATGATAACTTTCGTACCGATGGGGTAAAAGGGTTGAACTGAATCGTCCATATCTTCAGCTAATACAGGTGTTTGAAAAATAAAAATAGCAACAATCATAGTTAAGATGCTTGTTGCTAGCTTTGCAGGTTTAATCATTTGTTACTCCAAAAAGTTGGTTGATAATAATTACTTTTCCTATATAAGTGATTTTTTTAAATTTGCACACTTTATATATTGTCCATTTTTAGAATTATATAATTTTAAATAAAATATATTAAATTTTTAATATCAGCGTGGAGATGCCGAAAATAATTTAAGAGCTTTGTTCTTAATTAAAAAATGCAGGTTGGATCAATTATTTTTTTAATTTAGAGGGGTTTCCTTTGCTGCTCTCTTCTATTTTTGATAGAATTTCAAATAAGTATATTATTAAAATGGCATTGAATGTGATTAAGTTTTTATTTTTCTGTGCACTTTCTGCTTTTACTTCAACTTCTTTTGCGCTTGATGTTTCCTCACATGAGGCTCCGGCAACGGGAATTGAAAACGTAGCTTCTCATGATTTGAGTGGCGATGCTTGGTGGGCTAAAAGCTTTGATGATGATCAAGTTCTAGCTGAGCCTGATCCTTTAGAACCGATGAACCGGGCGTTTTTTAATTTTAACCGTGTTCTAGATGGAATTCTTCTAAAGCCAATGGCAATTGGTTATGACACTGTGTTTCCTCATCCTGTAAAAGAAGGTGTTACTAATTTCTTAGATAATATTTCCGCACCCTTGGGTGCGATTAACTACACTTTACAGGGAGAAGGGGAGAAAACCTTAGAAACAATCGCTCGTTTTTTAATCAATACAACCTTTGGTATTTTTGGTTTGGTGGATGTGGCAAAGGAAGTAGGGATTCCTTCAAAGCCTGCAACATTTAACCAGACATTGGCAACGTGGGGCGTTGAAACAGGACCTTATTTGATGGTTCCTTTTGTGGGGCCATCTTCATTCCGCGGCACTTATGGAATGGTCGCTGATTGGTACCTAAATCCGCTTTATTATATTGCTCACAACAAGCATCGTCAGGGCAACAGATACGGTCAACAAGTTTATCTTCTTTACGCTTTGTATGGACTTGACGTTATTAATCGTCGTTCTAAACTTATTGATGCACTTAATGATATTGAAAGAAATTCTTTGGATCCATACGTCACGATTCGCAATCTCTATTTCCAAAAGCAAGCCGAAATGGAACGAGAAATAAGAGCGCGAAAAACGGTTTAGTAAGGAGGTAGCTGAGCGTTTTGGGAATTACTCCTTGCTCTTTGCATAACTTGAGGTGATCAAAGCTCCTAAAGGTAACGTTAGAGGAAGTATTCATGTTTGTGCTATGTGCTATTGCTTCTGTGTGTTTCTCAGGCATTAAAGACGTTAAGAGAAAGCACCAAGAAAGAAAATGTAACTAATCCTATCATGAAATAAATCCACAAGTTTCTAGCAACCCGATCTTCTTTCGTTTCGTAATCCCAGAATGATGTAACGACTTGAGAGACATTTTGACTTAACACGACTAGGTTTTGTTGCTTTTTAATTGAATCTTTTCGCATTATTTTTTCCATCTCATTTCTTAAGTTTTGAAACTTAAACCTAGGCGAAACCTATCCTATCTTTTTTCAAAATACTACCTCCCTATTTTAATAGGTGTAATAAAAACTATTGATCTTGTTAGTATTTATATCAACGATCTACCTATCAATAAATTTTTATGTGTTGAGCTCCTGCCAAAGTTTGGTTTTGTTCATTCCTTTATTTGCGACAAAGTAGATAAAATATAAAATTAATAAAATATCAATTTTTAGAGGATATTCTTTTAAGAGGTCATTGATGATTTATTTTTGTTCGGGAATAAAATGAAAATCAAATTAATCACAATTATTCATTTCTGTTTTTTAATTCTAATGAATCCTGTGTATGTATCTTCTTTGGGAGCTTCTGATGCTTCTGTAGTAGCAGCCACTTCAGCTCCAGAGGCTGTAGCCACTTCAGTTCCAGAGGATGTAGCTACTTCAGCTCCAGAGGCTGTAGCCACTTCAGCTCCAGAGGCTGTAGCCACTTCAGTTCCAGAGGCTGTAGCTCCTTCAGCTCCAGAGGCTGTAGCTCCTTCAGCTCCAGAGGCTGTAGCCACTTCAGCTCCAGAGGCTGTAGCTACTTCAGCTCCAGAGGCTGTAGCTACTTCAGCTCCAGAGGCTGTAGTTAATGAGGGGCGCAAATTTAAAATTAGTT
>JAIEMR010000073.1 GCA_019751935.1 Alphaproteobacteria bacterium | reverse complement strand
TGCCCCATTAGAAACATCTACTTTCGAACGCGTTGAAACTATTCAAGCTAAAGGAATGGTAGATAAAGAAATTTATGCTCTACGTCGTTTGCAGGCTGACGAAGGTGAAGGAGATAAAGATCTTGCTTTGCGATTTGATTTAACAGTTCCACTCGCAAGATATGTAGCCGAACATTCAAATAAATTGGTTTTTCCATTTAGAAGGCAAGCTGTAGGAAAAGTATATAGAGGGGAAAAAGCATCAACAGGAAGATACAGAGAATTTTATCAATTTGATGCGGATATCATAGGCAGAGGAACTCTTGATATTATTCATGATGCTGAACCTCCAGCTATGATTCACGAAATTTTCGATTCTTTGGGAATTGGAGAGTTTGTTATTCGTCTTAATAACAGAAAGATTCTTCAAGGAATGTTTGAAAGTTTAGGTATTGAAGATCCAAAAAATATAAAAAAAGCGATTAGAATCGTCGATAACTTAGAAAAGGTATCAAAAGGCGAAACGGTTTCTCAGCTTGCCGAACTGGGAATTATACCTAGTAAAGTTGATGAATTGATTGAAATGCTTACGACAACTGCCCCAAACAATGTAATACTCGAGCGTCTAGACCTTATGGCAGGTTCGATGGAAGCTGGTTTTAAAGAAGGTGTTGATCAACTTAAGGCCGTATATGAAGCAACCCTTGCTTTAGGTGTTCCTGAAAGGCGATTAAGAATTGATCTTGGAATTGCTCGTGGTCTTGATTATTACACAGGAACCGTTTACGAAACAAATCTTTTGACTGCTCCTGATCTAGGAAGTATTTGTAGCGGTGGTCGTTATGATGAACTTATTTCTAAATATGCAACAGCAAGAGAATCTTTCCCAGGTGTTGGAATCTCCATTGGATTGACTCGCCTATTTTCTAATTTATTTGAGAGAGGCATCTTAAGGGGTGAAGCCCAATCACCGGCCAAAGTTTTGGTCACCACTCAAGACAGAACTCTTTTATCTTCCTATCAAGCTATAGCAGCCAATCTAAGAAGAGCAGGAATAAATACCGAAATTTATTATGAAAACTCTAAGCTTGGTAAACAAATAACTTCTGCTTCTAAAAAAGGAATACCGTTCGTTTTAATTGGCAATGGCTCTGAACTTGGTTCTGGAAATATTAATGTGAAAAATTTGCTAACCGGCATTCAAGAAACTGTTCCAGTTGAGAGTCTAGCCGAATATCTAAGGGCCCATTAAAAAAGAAAAAGGACATAAGTAAAATAATAAAGATTTTGTTTATGTCCTGCCCTCCCCAACTTGAAATTATTGGATATTTAATAAAGAGTAAAAAGTATTATGACAGGTTCAATTAAAACAATTCATTTGTCCTATAATGAAGAAAAAGCTATTCGCCAAACACTTTCGAAAGTTGATTTTCCAAAAAGTGAAAAGGATCTGCTCAATAGCATGAAGGATTACGCATCTTGTTTGCAGGAATCGCTTGATGATCAACATTTAAGACAAATAACTGATTTTTCCAAAAAATCTGATGAAGTAGCAATGATTGTTCGGGGATTGCCAATGGAAATTTCCCCACCTCAAACCCCAGAAGATGGAAAATGTTCTATAAGCGCTATACCATTTGCGTCCGCTATAAATTTTGGCATGTATGCTCTTCTTGGTATTTGCCCCGTAACTTATTTGGGAGAAAATGATGGTCATCTTATTCGCCATGTTGTCCCTACAAGAAATGGAATCAATCAAAAAAGCTCTTATGGAAGCGAAAGCTTGGGAATGCATGTAGACGATTGTCACCTGCCGTTAACTCCAGAACTTGAAGAAATTTCTTCACCTAATCTTTCTCCTTGTCCTGAATATTTATCCCTTTATGGCATCAGATGCGATGTCAGGGTTTTTACAAAGGTAAGTCTTCTAAGCCAAGCCTTAGATTTTTTAGATAAAAATACAATTGAACAGCTAGAACAACCTAATTTCATTCTTACAACTCCAGACTCTTTTGGAGAAAAAAGGCAATTTGAATATCCAGTCATTATTAGAAAAGATAAGAAAATAGTTTTTTCTCGGTTTGATAAAGAGTTCACGATCCCTAAAACACCAGAGGCACAAAGAGCACTGGATGCTCTTAATACACATCTTCTGGACTCCCAGGTTGTTAATCATCTCCTCTTGCTACCTGGTGATTTTCTAATATTCAAAAATCAAAGGGTCACTCATGCAAGAGAGAAATTTACTCCTCGTTTTGATGGAACCGATCGGTGGATGATAAGGCTATTTGGGCTTAATAGTCTTGAGAAAGCTCAACTAGTCAACAAAAACAATCCTTATTATCTTGTTGCATAGGTCATTTCATGTCTTCCTATTTATCAAATTGGATTTTACTTATCCTTGCTAGTTTGGGCGCTTCAGCTGTACCAGGCATAAGTTTTGCCCTTGTTGTTCGTAATACTCTCGCAACATCTAAACGTCAAATTGGTATTTTGACGGCTGCAGGATTATCTCTTGGAATGTTAATTTATGCTCTTGTCATTTGTTTTGGACTGGATACGCTTTTTTCCCATAGAATCCGTGAGATTCTAAAATATGCTGGCGCTGTCTATCTTGGGTACATAGGCTTAAAAAGTGTTTTCCAGAACAAATATTTATCTAGAAAGAAAAATCTGCAAAATGCTTACACGGATAATAAGATAAACGTCTTGTCTGCTTTCTCCATGGGCTTTGTAACAAATATTCTCAACCCAAAGGTAATGATATTTTTCATAGCCCTATTTAGCCAATTTATTAGTGATGATACCCCACTTTCAGTCTCTCTAACATACGGCTTTACATCAGTATTCATTGAATTTTTGTGGTTTTCAGGATTAAGCATCTTAATCACGCATCCTTCGTTTTTAGAGACAATTAAAAACGCCTCCCGTTACATAGAAATTGCAATGGGAATTATATTTATCATATTGAGCGTTAGCGTTTTTATTAATCCATGAGAAAGGTATTCCATGAAAAATTGATTAAAAAATATTCAAAAATCATAACAAAATAAGCAAAGGTATAGTAAATATGAAAAAAATAATTTCGTCATTAATAATGGCCATCCTTTTCCTAGGTATTTGCGGATCATTACCAGCAGAGGAAAGGAAGATTGTAAAAATTCTGATCAGCAAAAGTGCAGCACATCCAGCTTTAGATTCAACTACAGAAGGTGTTATTGATGCTATCAAAGCAGGAGGATATCGTGAGGGTGAAAATCTTGAAATTCGGGTAGAGAATGCTCAAGGAAATCCAGCGCTTGCTGCTCAAATTGCCTCCAAATTCGTTAACCAAAGTGCAGATGTTATTGTAGCTATTGCGACAGTTTCAGCGCAAAGTTTTCTTAAATACGCACAGGAAGGTAGAGCGAAATTGGCTTTCAGCACAGTTACGGATCCTGTTGCCTCAAGTGTTGTGTCTTCCCTTGAAAACCCTGGAAACAGTACTTCAGGCGCATCGAATTTTGTCGGCTTAAAACCACAAATAAAGCTTTTTAAAAGAATTCAACCTTTGTTAAAGAAATTAGGAATTATTTATAATCCTGGAGAAATTAATGGCGTTGTGATTGTTAAAAAATTAGAAGAAATTGCCACTGAATTTGATATTGAAATTGTCAAACAAACTGTTTCCAAAACAGCTGATGTTCCCCAAGCCGCTTCTGGACTTTGCGAAAGATGCGATGCCATCTTTATTAGCAATGACAATACAGCTCTGGCAGGATTTCAAAGTATTGTAAAAGCTTGCATGGAAAAGAAACTCCCGCTTTATGTGAGTGATACAGATGACGTCGAACATGGTGCAGTTGCTGCACTAGGACCCAATCAATTTAAAGTAGGACAAAAAACAGGACGATTGGTTTTAAGGGCTCTTGAAGGTGAAGATTTAGGAACAATCCCTGTTGAATTTCCAAATGAAGAGGATTTAGAGCTATTTCTAAATTTAGATGCTGCCAAAAATGTGAACCTCGTGATCCCTGAAGATATTATTAAATCTGCGACAAAAATCTTTGAAAAACCTGTTGCAAAGTGAGTATGTAAAATGACGCTATCAGAATTTCTAATGTGTCTAGAGCTTGGTCTCGTTTATGGCATAGTATCGGTTGGAATATATCTTACTTTTAGAACTATAGATTTTCCAGATCTTGGGTGTGATGGGACCTTTGTTCTTGGCGCTGTAACATCTGCTGTTTTAATAGATAAAGGCTTTGATCCTAGCTTTTCCCTTATGTGCGCCATTTTCTCTGGTTCCATAGCTGGCCTTGTAACGGGACTGCTGAATGTCATGTTCAAGATAACAGACC
>JAIEMR010000124.1 GCA_019751935.1 Alphaproteobacteria bacterium | reverse complement strand
TAAGCACTAAAAGCCAGCTGTTTATATAGCATGGCCTGGATTGCTTCGCTTCGCTCGCAATGACGTTTTAAGATGTGCCACCTTATCCAAACTCAGGTTAAATTAAGTATACAACAAAATGCCTTCAACTCAAAGAAGCTGCTGCTGATTTTATGGTAAAGCCTGTTGGGCCTTGGGGAAGCATAAGAGTTAAAACTAAGGGTAGAAAGATAACTTAAATGAGAATTTATTTTTATAATTCAGTCTACGTTCTTAAAATTTTTTATAGATTTATAAAGTAAAAGCCCCTGCTATAGCAGGGGCTTTCATAAGAATACGTTTTACAACAACAATATGTTAGTAGACAATTTTAGCTGTCAAAGCAAATTTGTTGTATTGTGGTCTGAAAGATGCAGCAATGGTCTCTCCACCAACTGTATTAACTTCTTTAAATGTCTTTTTCCCATAAATTGTTCCTGTGTATTCAAAGCCAAGAACAACATGCTTGGTTGCCAAGAAATCGACTCCAAGTTTCCACATGAAACCATTAAGGCGCTTGCTTCTGCTTTGTGAGAAAGTGTGTGGAACTCCTGCTGCGTTTGTTTGAGTTTCACTAATGCTTTGGTTCCAACTGGCATTATCCCAACCAAGGCCGATGAATGGCATCACTTGTCCGCCAATGACATAACCCGTACGAGCATAAAGTTGGAGAGCATTTTTCAAACGTCCTTTAAGAGTCCTTGTGCCCTTTACTCTGTTAGCAGCAGCTGTATTTGAGTCAAATGCTGTAGTAAGTTGACCCTTTGAACTTGCCCAGTTTGCAACAAAAGCAAGGCCGAGAGCCCAGTTGCCTAAACGATGCGTATAGCCAACACCAATACCACCGTCAACGCCTTTGATACCTAGATTATTCTTAGAGTTAGTGTGTACAACGCCAGTCGTTCCATCAAACTTTTGATTTGCTACACCAACACCATAACCGATGTTACCGCCAAGGTGGAAACCTTGGAAAGCTTTTGGACAACCAGGTACGAGTGTTTCTGCTGCAGAGACAGCACCACCTGCCGTAGCTAAGAGAAGTGCAACTAAAGAAATCTTTTTCATGTTCATATCCTTTCTTGAACGTTTTCATAGGACGAGTATCATGTTTTCTAAACTGAAGAAAAAAAATTCATATTTTTTTAACAAAATCTTTTAGAAAGTTGCAAAGATACAACATATGCTTGCATCATCTTTCTCCCAAACTCTTTAATGATAGAAAACGGAAGAACGCCTCTTTTCCACTTTCTTCGCCTTTTGTACCCTGATGAACGTGTAAAAAATCAGATGGTGGAGCCTCATGGGTTTACACCTGTGGTATCTCAAATAATATTTCTTTAAAGAAAAAACACCAGGGGGTAGTCCAGCGACCCTCAGACTTTGAATCGTCAATACTTAGGAGAGAGAGTTTTTAAGTTTTATCCTACTAAATTTCTTAAAATGCTCTCTCTTTTCCCAAATGGGTTCATCACTTTTTAGCCAAAAATGTACTTAGCCGTTAAAGCAAACTTATTATATTGTGGCTTCAAAGAAACAGATGCATCATCATTTTTTATGATATTTTTACTCCCTGCAATTGTTCCTGTGTATTCAAGACCAAGCGTGAAATTTCTTGTCATAAGAAAGTCTACGCCCGCGCCCCAAAGAAAAGCATTAAGCCGCTTGTCTTTTGAGATACGAATAGGACTGCTATTCCCTAAAACTGCGGTGCCTGAAATTTTCCACTGAGAATTATCCCACCCTAATTTTATAAAGGGGAGCGTGCGATCAATGACCCAACCCAGTTTCGCAGCAAGTTGGAGTGAGTTTTCTAAACGTATCTTATAAGAAGCTCTGGCCGTAACTGATCCAGCTATGTTGGCGCCATTTGCTGTCGTCGTTGAAACACTTTTTGCTGATGTGCTTGACCCTACCCAATTTGCCGTAAAGTCAATACCTGAGACAAAGTTGCAAAAACGATGAAGATAACCAATACTTAAGCCCCCATCAACGCCTCTTACATCAACACGATTACCTGCCTGAGCACCCTGAGTGACTAAAGCATTCTTTATTATGGTCGTTCCAAATCTCTTAACTTTAGTTGTAGCTCCCCCTACACCATAGCCTATGTTAGCCCCCACATTAAAACCTTGGAAAGCTTTTGGGCATTCACCACAAACGGGCGGTGGATTCATTTGTGCCCATGCGCTTCCATATATCATTGGTATGACTGCAACAGAGAATAAAAGAAAGTTTTTCATTTTTGCCTCTTTTTTTAAATGTTATTTAAGTTATGATTAACTTGATGTGAGTAAACTGCATTAAAAATTAACCATGTTTGAAAAATTTTTTTAGAAAGTTGCAAAGATACAACGATGACAAAATTACGATTCGCACCTTCTCCTACTGGGTATCTCCATTTAGGAAATGTCAGAACGGCCCTTACCAATTGGCTCTATGCACGCACTTGTGGCGGATCTTTTATTTTACGACTCGATGACACAGATTTAGAGAGATCTCAACAAAAATACGTTGATCAAATTCAAGAAGATTTACAGTGGTTAGGTCTTACCTATGATGAGCTGGTTAAGCAATCAGACCGTCTTGTACTTTATGCCGAGATGGCAGATACCTTAAAAGCTCAAGGGAAAATTTACGCTTGTTACGAAACATCAGAAGAATTGGATTTACAAAAAAAAATACAGAAGTCTTCGGGAAAACCTCCTCATTACAGTAGAGCTGCTCTTTCGTTAACACCAGATCAAATTGCAAAATATCAGACAGAGGGTCGAAAACCCCATTGGCGATTCAAAATGGAAAAGGGCATCATTCGTTGGAACGATCTCATTCGAGGGGAAGTTACTTTTCAAGGTGACCTTTTAAGTGATCCCATCGTCATTCGAGAAGATGGCTCTCCTCTCTTTACTTTTGCAACAGCTGTGGATGATTTAGAGATGAATATTACTCATATCATTCGGGGAGAAGATCACGTCACTAATACAGCTATACAGATTCAAATCATGGAAGCCCTTCAAGGAAAGCCTCACCCCATACAATTTGGGCATCTTGCTCTTATCTCTGGCAGCAAAGGTGAAGGGCTTTCCAAGCGAGAGGGTAGCCTTAGTTTGATGCAATTCCGCGAAGAGGGTCTTGAGCCTATGTCAATCAATAGTCTTTTAGCAAAGCTAGGGACTTCAGACCCTATAACTCCCCATCTAAGTCTGAAGGGAATTTTAAACGAGTTTTCTATTCACAAGTTTAGCAGATCAACACCTAAGCTTGACCCAGAAGATTTATGGAACATAAATATAAAAACACTTCAAATGCTTTCCTTTGATCAAGTGCGCCCACGATTTGCAGCAATGAACATGGGAGAAGTAACTCCTGAATTTTGGAGTCTTATCCAGAAAAATATTAGGAAATTTCAAGATGTTAAGGAATGGTGGAGCATTTGTTACGGCCATCGATCTTTTCGTGAAGAAAATAAAAGCCTATTAGAAATTGCTGAGCACTATTTACCTCCTACCCCTTGGGACGAGAGTACTTTTAAAACATGGATGAATGAAGTTAAAACCGTGACAGACCTTCAAGGAAAAAAACTATTTATGCCCATCAGGCAAGCTCTAACGGGCAAAGAGCATGGTCCTGAATTAAAAGACCTGATTCTCTTGATAGGTCGATCAAAAGTTCTTCATCGACTCCAAACAGCTAGAAATTAAAAAAATGGCATTGATACTCTATAACACCTTAACACGCCAAAAAGAGCTCTTTACGCCGTTAACCCCTAAGAATGTCCGCCTTTATGTCTGCGGCCCAACGGTCTATGATTTTGCTCACATTGGAAATGCTAGACCATATGTCATATTTGATGTTTTAAGCCGGCTTTTACGCAGCCTTTACCCAAAGGTTACCTACGTACGCAATATTACAGATGTTGATGATAAAATCATCAATTCGGCGATTGAAAATCAGGAAAAGATTTATGATTTGACTCAAAGAATGACTCATGATTTTCACCAAGACATGAAGGCCCTAGGAAATATTCCTCCTGATATCGAACCCTTAGCAACTGAACACATTGATGAAATGATCTCATTAATTAAAATCCTTCTTGATAAAGGTTACGCTTACGAGAGCGCCTCTCATGTTCTTTTTTCCGTCAAGGCTTTTCCTGACTATGGTCAGCTTTCTCACTGTAATCATGAAGAAATGATTGCCGGTGCCCGAGTTGAGGTTGCCTCTTACAAAAAAAATCCAGAAGATTTTATACTCTGGAAACCCTCTGAAAAGAGTGTTCCAGGATGGGAAAGTCCTTGGGGTCGTGG
>JAIEMR010000146.1 GCA_019751935.1 Alphaproteobacteria bacterium | reverse complement strand
AGTTGTCGTAGGTTCGAGTCCTACCGGGCCCACCAATTTTCCGGTTTTTATTGTATGAAAATTGCACTTGTCACCGATGAATTATGTCCCATCAATCAGTTTGTTTTAAAATGGCTTCAGATAAACGGAATTGATTGTCTTTGTTTTGGAGCATACGTATCTGACACTCAAGAACTATGGGTTACAGCCATCGCCGAAGCAGCTGAGGCCGTTTCTAAGGGTTTGTGTGATCAAGGTATATTTTTCTGTTGGTCTGGAACAGGCGCCAGCATCGTTGCCAACAAAATAAAAGGCCTTAGAGCTGCCTTATGCACAGACGCTGAAACCGCTCGGCTTGCCCGCATATGGAATCATGCTAATGTTCTTGCCCTTTCTAACCGCTCCCTTACCCAAGAAACTGCTGAAGAAATTCTAACAGCTTGGTTTGAACCTTATGATCAACAATTAGGAATGGACGGAGTTCAAGCGTTAAAACAGCTGGATAATGCTCCTCTCCTGAGTATAGAAAGTGCAGATGCCTCTCATTCCAATCAATTAGACCTGAAGATTTGTAAAAAAATCAAAAAGAGTTCGTTATTATCTGCTCCAATTAAAAAAATCCTGATAAAATTTTAGAAGCTCACCTTTATTCTCTCTTTACAAAAAGTCTTCATTATCTTAAAACATTGTCTATTGGATTATTCAATTATAAAAATCAAGTTGTTTGGTATGACCCAAGAACAAAGCCATCTTGAATACTTACAAAGCTAAATGAATTTTTGGATAGCTAGAGAATATTGAAAACGTAACCACCTCTTCGCTCATACCCTGTATGGAATGAAGAAAACATCAAAAAGGAGCATCATCATGTTTAATAAACTTTTTCGGACATCGTTTGGCATTAGCCGGCTGATAGGCTTAATCATTTTTAGTATGAATCTGACTCCGGCACAAGCGATCTTGGTTGAGTGGGACGATGGTTCTTCATTCGAACCTGGCACTACTTTGGTTGCCAGACTGTGTAATTATGAAATCATTTCTGAGATTCCGCACGACTGCTCTAAAGATCCGTACGTAAACCTGGGAATGGACACTCCTACTATCGTTTCAGACAGAATGACCCAGATAGGGATAGAAAATAAAAAAGTGGGAGATGACTTTCTCCGTGGCTTTCTTGCTAAAAATAAAAGTGGCGAGGACGCATTGTATATCGCGGTCGGTGTGAGCACTCCTACATCTGCAGCTCCGATTTGGTACAGTAACTCAGAAGAAATGACAGCAGATAGTACTATAGTTCAGGAATGGTTAAACGAGGTAAAAGTAGTGAAACTCACCAAACCAACAACAAGAAAATAAAAATATATTCTAGATTCCTAAAGGATTGAGCAGCCACTCTAGATTTCTTGAAAACGGCCAAACATACCTTAGTTATAAAACAATTGAAGGTCAAAGTTAAATTACGTCATACTCGGACTTGGTCCGAGTATCTCTGTTTCCTTTACTTCTTCAATACCTACTCTAAAAGGGAAAAGTTTGTAACTGGAGACATAAAGTACAGCTTTATTCTAATTCAAACACCACATGCTTTTTTTTCCCAGACGAAACTTTAACAATCCCGTTTGAAAAGTGATCTGCATTAAGAGTATTTTTACTATCACTAATTACCTGATCATTCAGGCGCGCTCCTCCTCCTTGGATTAAGCGCTTTGCTTCGCCTTTACTAGCACATAAACCAGAACGAACAAACATATCTTCCATACCTATGGGTAGTTCATGATTTTTTATAGTAATTTTAGGGAGCTGATTCATGTCACCAGTTTGCTGTTCAAAAAGCTGAGCAATTGTTTCATGAATACCAGGAAGGTCCCCTGCCCCGCGCGCTAAAGCTGTTGCTTCATCTGCTAAAATCTTTTTAGCTTGATTTAACTCAGCCCCCTCTAATTTTTCAAGACGCTCAATTTCATCCAAAGGTAAATCTGTAAAGAGCCGTAAATAACGCCCCACATCACGGTCATCTGTGTTGCGCCAAAATTGCCAGTAATCATAAGAGGATAATTTATCTTTATTAAGCCAAACAGTACCTTGAGAAGTTTTACCCATTTTCACACCGGCTGAGGTCATGATCAGTGGAGTCGTTAAACCATAAACACGCTTACTGCTCATACGGCGCGTTAATTCCACGCCGTTAACAATATTGCCCCATTGATCAGAGCCGCCCATTTGCAAAAGACAATTGTGTTTACTATACAATTCCCAAAAATCGTACGCCTGAAGGATCATGTAGTTAAATTCAAGAAAACTTAAGGGCTGTTCGCGTTCTAGGCGAAGTTTAACACTATCAAAAGTGATCATACGGTTCACTGAAAAGTGACGGCCATAATCACGTAAGAAATCGAGGTATTTTATACTGCTTAGCCAATCAGCGTTGTTTACAAGCAGTGCATCAGTGGATCCTGTGCCAAATTTTAAAAATCGGTTGAAGCTTTTTTCAATACCGGCAATGTTTGTCTTTATTTCTTCTTGGCTCAAAAGCTGACGGGCTGTGTCTTTAAACGTAGGGTCACCAATCATACTTGTAGCGCCACCAATCAAAACGATGGGTTTATGTCCCGTTTTCTGCAAAAGCCTGAGCCACATAATTCCCACAAGATGGCCAATATGAAGGCTGTCTGCCGTTGGATCAAAACCTAAATAGGCTGTAACAGACCCTTTTGTTAAAAGATCATCCAATTCCTCAATATCGGTTCCTTGGTGAATAAAACCACGCTGTTTTGAGATTTCTAAAAACTCTGACTTAAACACTGCACTCGGCCTTTCAAAATTTTTTCATTCCTCATATTTAGCATTAAGGGCCCTGTTTGCACAACTGGCCAGGATTCACTTATACAAGCAAACATCCTCAAAATTGTTGCCTACAGGTATCACCCAGATTAAAGATGATAATTTGCATTAACTTGCCATCTGTACAACACATCCTTAAATATCATATTCTGTAAAAGTTCGTTTTCATTTCTACTTAATGACTAAAGATGGGGCTACATGAGTAAACGTGTTGGAGTATTAACAAGTGGCGGAGATTGTGCAGGATTAAATGCTGCCATCAGAGCAATTACTTACCATGCACGAGAAACTTATGGCTGGACAGTCATTGGGATTCGTAAAGGAACCACAGGTCTGATAAACCGCCCTCTTGAATATAAAGAACTCACCCTAGATCATTGTGACAGCATGATGCTGAGAAGCGGTGGTACTATGCTTGGCAGCACCAACAAAGATGATCCTTTTTGTTTTCCCAGTTCAGACGGAACCAGATCCGATCGTTCTGATGATTTCATAGCCGGCTACCACGAGCTAGGCCTTGATGCATTAATTGGCATTGGCGGTGATGGAAGCATGAGGATCCTAAGGCGCCTTGCTCAAAAAGGTAATTTGAATTTAGTTACAATTCCAAAAACAATCGATAACGATTTAGGACATACAGAAATTGCCATTGGTTTTTCAACTGCCTTAGATGTTGCAACAGAAGCACTTGACCGTCTTCAACCAACTGCAGCTAGTCATCAACGTGTGATGGTCTTGGAAGTCATGGGCAGAGATGCCGGCCATATAGCCATTGGTGCTGGCGTTGCAGGTGGAGCGGACGTCATTTTAATTCCGGAAATCCCATATACCCTTGAAAACATTTGTAAAAAAATAAAATCCCTAGCTGCAAATGGACGTAATTTTGCCCTTGTCATCGTTGCAGAATCCGTCAAAAAAGAAAATGGAGAAGCAGCAACTGTTGCCATTGATGGTGCGCGCCCCCGTTACGGCGGCATTGGCCAATATTTGGGTGAAAAAATCCAAAAAATAACCGGCGCTGAAACCAGAGTCACCGCCCTTGGTCATGTTCAACGAGGAGGGCAACCTTGCTCGTGGGACCGCGTTGTTGCCTCAGCGTTTGGTGTGTCTGCCGTTGACCTTATTGCACACAAAAAATTTGATCGCATGGTTGCATGGCGAAATCGCCAAGTTACGGATGTGCCAATAGCTGATGCCATCGATCATTACCAAGCCGTCCAATTAGATGAAATTATGGTCAAAACAGCAAAAAGCCTTGGGATTTATTTAGGTGAGTGACCTTCAACGCTTAAGCTATGCTTATGCAGCAAACTGAGTAACGAATCTTTTTTCGAAGCCCAGCTCACTGCTTTGCAAGAATCCCACCTAACTATTAGCGGCTTTGTCTTTTGTCACGGCAAGAGCTACCGTCCATCTCGCACTTACCAACTGCACAGCTTTGAGCGCTACGGCCACGACAGGGTACCTTTTGGCAGGCACCAATGCTTTCATCCCAGTCACACA
>JAIEMR010000122.1 GCA_019751935.1 Alphaproteobacteria bacterium | reverse complement strand
CCTAATTTACCCCTATAAAATTATGCTCCAACTCCAATGTTTCGCTTTTTTTTTCGAATTCTTCTAGGGGTAGTGTGCGACAAGCTGCCGTGAGGGACAAAGTAGCGTATTTTTTTGCAGGATTTTCGAGTTTTATTTTCCAGTCGATCTAAAATTTTAAGTTCCTAAACTTAAACAGCATTTACAACTTCATATTTTTTTGCTAAATTTCGTTCTCATTAGTAGGGATTTTTCTGTTAAAATATTCCTACACCTGTCATTCTAGGAACTTTTAAAATAAGCTAATGATGAAAAACAAGGTTAGAGTTGATGAAACAAAGATGGACAGCAGAAGAACTTGAAGAATTCTGGACTCTGCATCCCGAAGAATCAAAACTTCTTCATAATAAGTCGGGGAGAACCAGGCTCAGTTTTGCATTCATGCTGAAATATTTTCAGATTTTCTACCGCTTTCCCAATGATCAGGAGTTTATTTCTCAATCAATCATATCCCATATGGCCCAACAAATTGGAGTTGATGAAACAAACTTTATCAAAAGCAACTCCTTCAGTAGTAGCGTTTCTAAACCACATCGGCAACAAATCAGAGAATTTTTAGGTTTCAGACTTCCAAAAGATGGAGATAAACCTCTTTTTATCAAGTGGCTTATTGAAAAAGTTTTACCCGAGGGAAATGACTCTATTTCTTTCCTGCAAGAAAGGGCTTATGCGTATTTTAATCAGGCCAAGATTGAGCCATTCAGTTTTATGAAGATAGATCGCTATATTCGATCAGCCTTAGCGATATATGAAGAAAACCTTTTTCTTAAAATATTTGAATCTTTAGATAAGAATCAAAAGAGCTCTCTTCTTGATTTAGTGGAAATTCAGGAAACCCAATCCACTGAGACTTACTACCTGCGCCACTTGAAGAAAGATGCTGGAAATATAAGCTTGGAATCTATTTTGGAAGAGGTCAAAAAAGTCAGCCGTATTTTGGAGGTTGGCTTGCCAAGATCCTTATTTAACAAGATTCCCCATCGTATTCTTGAAAAATACAAAACTCGTATTATGACCGAAAGACCGAGTGAAATCCGCGACCATAAGAATTCCATGAAACACGCAACGTTGTCTATGTTTTGCTGCGTGAGGGGCCAAGAGATTAAGGACAACCTGGTTGATTTATTAATTCAGGTTATTCATAAAATTGGAAAAAATTCTGAGAATAAGGTCAACAAAAAGCTTGTTACTGAATTGAAAAAAGTGAATGGAAAGCAGAACATTCTTCTTGATTTAGCCCGTGTAACAGTTGCAAATCCAGAGGGTATCGTCAAAGACGTTGTGTATCCTGTCGTCAAGAAAGAAACTCTTCAAGAGATTATCAAGGAATCTCAATTAACAAGGGGATATAAGGAACAGGTTTATACGTTTATGCGTGCTTCTTACAGCAGTCATTATCGAAGAATGTTGTCTCCCATTCTAGAAACCATATCTTTTCAGTCAAACAACACCCTTCATCAACCCGTTTTAAAGGCAGTAAAAGTCTTGAAGAAATATCTGGGCAGCACAGCCATTTATTATCCGGCCAACCAAAATATTCCAATCAAAGGTGTTATCAAACCTGGGTGGAAAGATATCATCGTAGAAAAACTTGAGCGAAATGATGAAGGTGATAAGCAAGAGCGAGTCAATAGAATAAACTATGAAATTGCTGTTTTAAAGGCACTACGAGAAGGTCTGCGGTGCAAGGAAATTTGGGTAGAAGGGGCTAAACGTTATCGTAATCCTGACGAAGATCTTCCTACTGACTTTGAAGAAAGGAGAGAGGAACACTATTTAGCTTTAAAACAACCCCAGGAAGCAGAAAAGTTTATCTCAAAACTTCAGCACGAAATGAGGGGTGCCCTTACCATGTTCAACAATGGAATCCCAAAAAATACAAAGGTCAAAATATTGGCAAAGAAAGGGGGATATATCTCTTTGTCCCCCTTGGATGCGCAAGCTCCTCCCCCCAATTTAGAAGCCATTAAAAAACAAGTTTTTGAAAGATGGCCAACAGTTGGCTTATTGGATATTTTAAAGGAAACAAATTTTAGAACAAGTTTTACATCTGTTTTTGCTAGTACGGCGAGTCGTGAATATCTTGATGAAGACCAGCTGATTAAACGTTTATTACTTTGTATTTTTGCCTATGGTACCAACACAGGCCTCAAAAGAATTTCTTCCAGTAATCCAGAAATAACTTATGAAGAGTTGCGTCACATTCGGCGCCGATATTTTACAAAGACGAATTTAAGGGCGGCAATTGCTGAAGTTGTCAATGCCATTTTAAGGGAACGTGATGAAAAAGTCTTTGGACAAGCAACGACTTCTGTATCCTCCGATTCCAAGAAGTTTGGAGTTTGGGATCAAAACCTTCTGACTGAATGGCATATACGGTATAGAGGTCGTGGTGTAATGATCTATTGGCATATTGATAAAAAATCCGTTCTCATTTTTTCTCAATTAAAAAGCTGCTCTTCATCGGAAGTCTCCTCTATGATTGAAGGCGTTTTGCGGCATTGTACGGATATGGAAATCAAAAAGAGCTATGTAGATAGCCATGGACAAAGTGCCATTGGGTTTGCCTTTTCTTATATGCTGGGGTTTGATCTCTTGCCTCGCATCAAAGCCATTCATAAAGAAAAACTTTATCGTCCGGAGTCTGGAAAACCAGAGGAGTATCCCAATCTCCAAAATATTCTCACAAGACCAATTCGCTGGAACTTAATCCAAGAACAATATGATCAGATTGTTAAATTTACAACGGCTCTTCGTTTAGGAACAGCGGATGCAGAATCAATTTTAAGGCGCTTCACCAGTAACAATGCACAACACCCTGTCTATCAAGCGCTGATGGAGTTGGGAAAGGCTGTTAAAACCATCTTCCTGTGCCGTTATTTAGACTCTGAAGAGCTTCGTCAGGAGGTTCAAGAAGGACTTAATGTTGTTGAGTCCTCTAACAGTGTGAATGACTTCATTTTGTATGGGAAGGCCGGCGAAATATCTACCAATCGCCGAGAAGACCAGGAATTGACAATGCTTTGTCTTCACCTACTTCAAAACAGTTTGGTGTACATCAACACCCTTATGCTGCAATCCATTCTTTCCCATCCTCAATGGGAGGATAAATTAAAAAGGGAAGATAAACGAGCTATTACGGCCTTATTTTATGAGCATATCAATCCATATGGCTTGCTTCTCCTTGATCTGAATCAACGAATTTCATTAGACAAATTTAAGGTAGCCAATGACCAAAGAATCGCGGACGCCGCCTAGCAAAATAGCTAAGCAGTTGATAAAATATTTAAGACCGCAACGCCCGGATTATAATTATTTGAGGGACCTGTTTCGTCATTTGCGAAAAGAGCTTGATATCTCCGTGACGACAACTCCAAAAAAGCTCCCTCTTGTTCCCACTGAAGAGGAAATTAAGAAGTATTATGAAGCCGTTTGGCAAGAGAAGAATACTCAACACATGGTGATGATAAAAACTCTCCTCTACACGGGTATTAGAGTCAGTGAGCTGATCAGAGTTAAAATCAGTGATATTGATTTGGAGAGGTGTCAGATTCGGATCAATAAAGGAAAAGGAGGGAAAGATCGAATTGTTCCCTTTCCAATATCTTTTAGAGAAATCCTCTCGATGTATATAACGCAAATCCAAGAGAAAAAAGCTGTTTATTTTTTTGAATCTTCATGGAAGAAAGCTTATTCTGATCGTGGAATCCGGAAAATACTGATGAAATATACGCAAGCGGCTGGCATAGAAAGTTCCGTATCTCCTCACAAGCTAAGGCACTTTTTGCTCACTTGGCTCAAAAAACAGGGTATAGACGATGCACTGATCCAACCTTACTCAGGACATGAGAGTCGTCAATCACTCGAAATTTATTCCCGCCTCTCAATTCAAGAAGCACAGAAAGAATACAATGAAAACATAGGAAAATTCCCTGTGTGATGAACAAAAAGCATGATTTTATAGGAATTTTTTATATCTGTTTAACTATTTGATTATATTATATTTTATGCTACTTTGTCCCTCACGGCAGCTTGTCGCACACTACCCCTAAAATGTACGAAAATTGGAGTAATCAGTTAGAACATAAGTAAAATAAGAAAAAAAGTTTAGCAGGTTATTGCCTGCTAAACTACCTTCTTATTTCATAAGAGGCCTAAGCATGAGAAAATTCCTTACCTCCATTTTTGAGAATTTAGCAGAAAAATTCAGAGAAAAAGAGCCTCAGATAACCGTTTTAAGAGAAGATAAGAAAGATGATGAACATCAGCCTAAATCTAAAAAGATACTTA
>JAIEMR010000193.1 GCA_019751935.1 Alphaproteobacteria bacterium | reverse complement strand
ATATTTACACAGTAGTAAAAAAGATCATATTTACAGAGTAGTAAAGAAGATCATATTTACAGAGTAGTAAGGAAGATCATATTTAAAAAATATCACCCTCAACTCTTGACATTTAAAAAACAAATTCTATCTATATAGTATAGGATAGGAAGTGCTATCCATAGACGTTTATTTCTGATGAAGGGTTTGACAGGTTTTTTAAGTGGGGAAAAGCCTGGATGGGAGAGGTATGACTTTTTTGCCATTACGGTGAGAGGGCATTCCCCCCGCCCTTTTCGGTGGGCGAGAAATTTGGGTGGGGAATAGGTTTTTTGTTAAAATTTAATAAAAATTTAGATACATGATCTGGGATACCATAACCTTTTCTAGATTTACACACTCATCGTGTTTCAAAGCTGGAGTGGGGCAGGGCCTGCGGCTCTCACATGATGGCATTATCATCGCCACCTCGCGGAGCCAAAGGCAACAAAGCAATCCAGAAAAATCCTTATTCTGATCTCTCTTGATTTTACGGTTATAAATCTTACCTACATCAAACTGACTGCGGTTTAATTTTAACTTCTCCATCAGCAAAATTTAAACTAACGACTTGTCCCATATGCCGTGAAAAATCATTCGCTGAGGTGATAACAGTTTCACCGCCACTTATCCAACAAAAACCCCTTTCAAGCACACGCTGGTATGAACCTTGTTCCAGACACATCGATATCATACGAAAGCTTTGTTCATATTTATCAAAACAATGGGTAAATGCTTTTATGAAAGTTTGATTTTGTTGTTTAAATTCAGTTATGGCCATATCAAGAGTTTGCTTTGGATGACGAAGGCGCAAAGTTACATTGACAAGAAGATTATATCTATTTTTAATCAAACCCAATTGGGCTAAATTAAAGCGCTCAACCCAATCATCAAGACGCATCGTCGCTGTTTCTAATAAAACCTTTGGATCTGGAAGGCCGCGGCTAAGGCCTATAACATGCACGGACTGACTTTGAAGATGGCGATTCATTAAGGATTTTGATCTATCCGAATATAACTCTAAAGTATATAGAATTTGCGATAAAACGGGCGTTGCAAGCTCTGCTGCCGCTGTGGGGGTAGGAGCCCTTAAGTCTGATGCATAATCAATTAATGTTGTATCTGTCTCATGACCTATTGCTGAAATGATTGGAATTTTACTGTTTGCGGTGGCTCTTACTACGTTTTCCTCATTAAATGTCCATAAATCCTCAAGGCTTCCGCCACCGCGCGCAACTATTAAAAGGTCTGGCAGTTGGTGAGGGGGGAGTTTATTAAAACCATCAATTGCGTTTGTTACTTGCTCGGCGGCGCCAGGGCCTTGGACCAAAACAGGCCAGACAATGACTTCACAAGGGTAGCGGTCATTTAAGCGATGGAGAATATCTTGAATAACAGCACCCGTTGGCGATGTGATAATGCCGATTCGATTTGGAAAAGGTGGCAAAGGGCGTTTTCGGCTAAATAATCCCTCAGCCTCTAGTTTTGCCTTTCTTTCGAGCAATAGTTTTAAAAGCGCACCTTGGCCTGCAGCCTTGGCCGATTCAATCACGATTTGGTATTTAGAACGCCCGGGATAGGTTGTAAGTCTTCCTTGAACGATAACTTCAAGGCCTTCTTCAAGATTAATTCCAAGAGCAGTCCCTCGCCAGCAAATGCCATCCAAAACAGCATCTTTATCCTTAAGGGCAAAATAGGAATGTCCAGAGGTGTGACGCTTTAAACCTGAAATTTCTCCTTGAACGCGGACTTTATTGAAATTACCTTCTACAAATCTTTTTAAGGTTTGAGAAATCTCACTAACCGAGAAGACGGGAATTTCTTCCAATACGCTAACGTGAGGGGCAGTTTCCATCAAAATATCTTTTATGTCTGAGTTGATACTGTACTTTTAACCCAAAATTAGGGCATTATAAAGTCGCAATGATTGACTATAAAGCTTTATTAAAAGAAAAACTACAGCCCTTAAAAGCTGAACATCGTTACCGCGTCTTTACGAATCTAGAGCGCTTAGCGGGTGATGCACCGTATGCCTTGTGGCATAAAGGAGAAAGCTCTAAGAAGGTAATTGTTTGGTGTAGTAACGACTACCTAGGGATGAGCCATAATCCAGAAGTGATTGATGCTTTCTCAAAGGCAGCGCAAAAATATGGCACAGGCTCAGGCGGAACACGCAATATTTCAGGCACCAATTATAATCATGTGACCTTAGAGCAAACAGTGGCTGATCTTCATCAAAAAGACGCAGGTTTAGTGTTTGTATCGGGGTACGCTGCCAACGAGGCTTCGTTATGTGCACTGGGTGAGGGGCTTGAGAATTGTGTTATCATCAGCGATGAAAAAATTCACGCTTCGATGATTCAGGGTATTCGTCACAGCCGGGCTGAAAGACACGTTTTTCGTCATAATGATCTTGATGATCTACAGCAAAAATTGGCTAGCTTAGATATGAATCGTCCAAAAATTATTGCTTTTGTTTCTGTATATTCAATGGACGGAGACATTGCGCCCATTAAAGAAATTTGTGATTTAGCCAAACAGTATAATGCCTTTACCTATTTGGATGAAGTGCATGCTGTTGGAATTTATGGAGATAAGGGTGAGGGAGTTGCAGGATCTTTTGGCCTTAGCCATCAAATTGATATGATCCAAGGTAACTTTGCCAAAGCTTATGGAGTTGTGGGCGGCTATATTACAGGCCAAGAGGATGTTGTTGATTATATCCGAAGCTATGCTTCTGGTTTTATCTTTACAACCTCACTGCCGCCAGCTGTTGCTGCAGCTGCTCAAAAATCTATTGAGATTTTAAAAACAGACTCGTCATACCGGGAAAAACTTTGGGAGAATGTTTCTCTTTTAAAAGACAAACTCAAAAAAAGTTCTGTACGTTTTGTTAATTCAAAAAGTCATATTATCCCAATCTTAGTTGGGGATGCTTATTTGTGCCGTTTATTGGCGCAAAATCTACTAGAAAATTATGGAATTTACGTACAGCCAATTAACTATCCAACAGTGCCAAAAGGCCAAGAACGCCTTCGAATAACTGTGACACCAGCACACACGCCTCAGATGATAGAAGAGCTGGTCTTAGCTCTTGAAACTGAATGGGATGCATTATCTTTGAAAAAGGCAGCTTGAGCTTGAGCGATCGTTTAAAAGGCAAAATTGCTTTAATAACCGGCGCTGCACGCGGAATCGGAAAAGCTTGCGCTCAGCTGTTTGCGAAAGAAGGCGCTGTTGTTATTTTAACAGACATAGAAGATGCTCTTGGGCGAAAAGTGGCAACAGAAATTGATGGTTCTGTTTTTTATAAGCATCTAGATGTTAGCCAAGAAACAGATTGGCAAAGTACTATAAACTGGATCCAAAGCCAATTTGGTCAGCTTGATGTTCTTGTTAATAACGCTGGCATTACAGGCGTGAACCAGGGTTTGGGTCCCCAAGACCCTGAGAATTGCTCTCTTCAGGCTTGGAAAACCGTTCATCAGATTAATCTAGATAGCGTATTTTTGGGCTGTAAGTATGCAATTAGGCTGATGAAACAAAAACACACCGGTTCCATTGTTAATATTTCTTCTCGCTCTGGCATTGTGGGTGTGCCTCAAATGGCGCCTTATGCTTCCAGTAAAGCTGCTATTCGAAACCATACCAAGACAGTGGCTTTATATTGCGCAGAAAAAGGATATAACATTCGTTGTAATTCCATTCATCCTGCGGCCATTCAGACATTGATGTGGGATGAAATGCTATCTAAGGGCGAAGATACCGAGGCCGCGAGGCTACAACTCGCCGAAGGGATTCCTTTAAAAAGGATGGGAACTCCAGAGGACGTTGCTTATGCAGCGCTTTATCTGGCATCTGATGAATCATCGTACACAACGGGTTCAGAAATGATTTTGGATGGCGGAATTTTAGCAGGGTCCGCCGCATCACCTGGCAAGCGCTAAGGCTTATTCAACGCTTGCAATAATCTTTTGCAAACCATCATGCAGGTATTCATTTGCCGCCAACATGCTGCCTGTTGCAAGCATGTTTTTCCCGCCGTTGGCCTCAGTTACATAGCCGCCAGCTTCTCTGACAAGCAAGATACCAGCTGCCATATCCCATGGTTTAAGATGGTCTTCAAAAAAGGCATCAAATTTGCCTGAGGCTACGTATGCTAAATCAAGGGCAGCTGCGCCAAATCTTCTGGTTCCAGCAGTGATAGGCATGATCTTTTCAAGGCGCTTTTGGAAAAGGGAAGGATCTCCGTGAGTGCCAAAAGGTGTTCCTATAGCAATCACTGCTTCTTCTAAAAGCCTTCGACCAGAAACACGTAAGCGGCGTTGATTTAAAAATGCACCTTTGCCTTTTTCAGCCCAATACATTTCATCTTGAATCGGAGCATAG
>JAIEMR010000117.1 GCA_019751935.1 Alphaproteobacteria bacterium | reverse complement strand
TTTTTATCTTTTGCTATAATGTAGTATGCATTTTTCTCGTCAAATTCGTCTTTTTCCATGCCACTATCTATTTTAACATCCCATTGCAGTTCTTTAGAAAAGACCCGATACCTTAATCTATACATCTCATCTAAATCGTTGCGATGTAGATCATAATCGTCTGGTTTAATAAGATGCAGCATAATGGCTCTCAACAATTAATTTTTATTAACTTAAGATCTATATAATTTAACAATTTTAATTTAAGATATATAATTAGACTATAGTTATAGATGAAAAATATACTCTTAATATATTTAATGCAACACTATTTTTGATTTTCGGAATGCACTTTAATGAAATTTATGAATTTCTGAGTCTTCTGAGATGAACATACAGCGCTCCCTCTCCACCGTGTTTAGGGGCGGCATAGGTATAACCAATAATCCAGGTGGGGTTTTGTAAAATCCAAGAAGGGACAAATTCTTTTAAGATTCCTTGACCGCCTTTGCCTGTTATGACCAAGACCCATCGTTTTCCGCGTTCGTGGTTCATGACAATAAATTTCTCTAAAGCAGTGACGGCTCTTTCTAGAGTGTAACCATGTAAATCCAAAGTTGCTTCGATAGAAATATCTTTTACGTCTCTTGAGGTAAGTGTTCCTACTTTCAAACCCTCATGCGGTTTCTTTTGGCTTGAAAATACCCAAGAAGGATCAATTCCCCCTCCTTTAACCTTTGGTGGGCTGTGGGGGCTCGGTTTAATAATCTTGTTGGAAGGTAAGGGAGCTACGGTTTCTGTAATATTTTTCCATAAGTTTTTTTCTTCATCAGAAAGAGGACGTTTTGCCATTATATCTTTTGTTCAATCTAACGATTCAAGGTTTTTAGGCAATAAAACGTAATATTCACCGTCGCTATTCATCTTTCCGGCATACTCTGCAGACTGCCCGCCAAAGCCCCAAAAATAATCTCCTCTAAGGCCTCCTTTGATAGCTCCGCCTGTGTCTTGCGCAATTATCAGATGTTGCAAAAAACCTTGATTTTTATCAGGGTGAGTAATGTTGATCCAAATTGGTGTGCCAAGAGAAATGAATTTTGGATCAACAGCCATACTTCTGGTGGGGGTAAGGGGAACTCCTTGGGATCCAATGGGATTTTCTTCATTTAAGACTCTAAAAAACACATAAGATTCATTTTCATTCATGACTGCATCTGCTTCTTTAGGATGGGTGAGCAGCCAATTTCTTATACCTTGCATAGATGCATCTTGTAATTTTAAAGCACCCATTCCAACGAGGCTCTTGCCAATAGGATGGTAACGGTGCTTGTTTGTGCCTGCATATCCAAGGCGAAGCATCTTTCCATCATCAAGCAATACTCTGCCTGATCCTTGAATTTGTAAGAAAAAAGCGTCAATGGCATCGTCAACCCAAACAAGTTCCAGTTCTCTACCATTAAGTTTGCCTTCTACAATGTCTTTGCGGGGAATATTGATGTTTACAGTGCCTTCTTTAGGCAACTTATATAAAGGAGTTTGATAAAGACCATAGCGGCGCATTGATCCCTTTAACAGGGGCTCATAGTATCCTGTAAACTTACCATTGCTGCTTCCGTTTAAGCTAAGTTTGTAAGGTATTAAATAACTTTTTAAAAGAGCTCTCCATTCTGCTTCATCATTCTTTTTTGAAGAGACGCAATAGCTTTTAACTGCATTACAGAATGGATGCCAATCTAATGCATAACCTGGATTTCCATCAGGACGTGTCCAGTAAACCTTATTGGGGTCTTCTTTTAGAATGACTTCACATGAACGTTGTATTGCGGGCAGAGCCTCTAAGGTTTTATCCTCATTCCATCCTGGCAATGCCGTAAAATGAGAGGGTGAATATTCTAAATGAGGTTTATCGACAGGAGATTGGCACGCTGACAAAATTACACCTCCAAAAAGACAAATAAACCGAATAAACATGTAAAAATTTAAGCCCTTTATGAATTTTCGGTGCGTGTTCGAGTCAAAAGCCAAATGGGACTCTCTGATCCAAAAAACCGTTCAAAGGTCCATATATCGCGCATAGGGATTTGAAGTCTGGATGGGTTATCAAAACTTTGATTTTCTTGATTGATAGTAGCCACCATTTGCTGACTGACAAAGCGCACGGTAATTTGTGCACGATCATCTAATATATCAATATTTAAAATTTCTGCGTGTAGGTCTTCTATTTCTGTCTCTTGGCGTAAATTCTTTTTTTCGCGTTCTTCAATAGCGGTTGCAAATTGCTCATAGACAGAAGGACTCAATAGTTTTTTTAACGTCATGTGATTTGCTTCTGTAAAAGCCTTGATAATGGATATAAATGCAGCCTTAGAGTTTTTCATAAAAACTGACGGGTCAAAACGATTATCAATTTCCATTAGGCGATTGATCTGACTTGCAACAGAAGATGAAAATTCTTCTTGCTCTACTTGCCTTGGTGAATTTGACCTTTTGGGCATTACAATAATATTGCCTTCTTCTTTATCTTCTAGTTCTTTAAAAGGATCTATTTTCTTCTCATTCCCTGTTCGAGTCCCTAAAACCCCCCAAAGTCTAAAGAACAGATAAAGTGCTAGTATCGCAAAAACAATAACTTCCATTTAATCCCTTAATTTCAGAAAGAAACAACATGTCTATCATAGCGACATTGTCATTTTTTCGAAAGGAAATCCTATTTTTAATCTTGCGATGATGGAAATAGTGTTGTGTCATAGAGGTAACAGAACTATTTTTGGCTTTTTGATGATGACAACATTAGTGAACAACCGCCAGGAAATTGATAAAAACAATCTTCTTGAGCCTTTGCTTAACGGAAATGGCGTGGGAGTTTACCTAAGATATGAACCTTTATACGACCAAATAAGAGATGCCAGAAAAGAAGATGACGACACCTTATCTCAAGGGATTTGGAAAACAGAAATAAAAAAGGCTGATTGGGGGCTTGTCGAAAGTTTATGTGCTGAAACTCTCCAAAATCAATCAAAAGATATACAAATTGTAGGATGGCTTTGTGAAGCATGGGTGGTTCTTGATGGGCTTTTAGGGGCAATTAATGGGTTTGATCTCCTTTATGAGCTTTTAAATAAATTTTGGCCCATCATTTATCCGGTGCCGGATGGAGATGACCTTGAACATAGGCTTAGGATTTTCGAGTGGCTAAGCGAAGCTGCTGCTGAGCGAATGATGTTTGTTCCCTTAACAAATTCTCAGTTTGATGCAACTCCATTTACCCTTGCTGATTGGGTGGCTGCCGTTAGCCTTGAAACAATTGCCAAACGTTCTCCTGAAGGTAAGGCCCTTTTAGCCGAAGCTGAGGCAAGTGGTAAAGCGACTTTAACTAGATACCGCAAAAGCTTAAATTTGACAAATATTGATTACCTGAGGACGACTTGTGAGCAAGCAGAGGCAGTAAGTCAGTCTCTTGAAAAATTGAGGAGTTTTCTTGAAAATCATTGTGGATCTCAAACCCCTAACTTTCTGCGTGCTCGAAATTGCTTAGAGGACATTTTGAGGATTTGTAAAACATCTCTAGAAAAAAGAGAGGCTCAAATTGTAGAAGATGAGAATAAAGCTTCTCTTATTGAGCGATCCTCTAAAGATGGGGAATCAGGGGCAGCCCTTGACTTTTTAAGAGAGGAAGGTGGGGAAGGTAAAAATGATAGCTTGGGGTTACCCTCTGATGATACGGTTGTTATATCCGAACGTTCTCATGCTTATAAGGCTCTCAAAGATATTTCGGGGTTTCTAAAAGATCTAGACCCTCATAGTCCTACCCCCTATTTAGTAGAGTTGGCGGCCACTTGGGAAGGAAAGACCCTTATACAAATTTTGACTGAGATTGAGCAGGGAACAAACGAAGCCACACGAATCTTAAAACTAATAGCAAGTATTGCTAATACAGCAGGGTCACATGTAGCTCCTGCTCCTATACAAAATCCTGTACAAAATCTTGTTCCCTCGCAATAAAAGGTGAAAATTTTTTTGTAATATGCTACAGATGAGGCAGTATATGTATACTCAATTAGATCAAACTGAGGAAAGCATTCCAAAGAAAGAGTGTGTAGCCTTAAGCAACGGAGTCATAGGTTTCCGAAATGCCCACGACGAGTAAGGGTATGGAGAATGATGAAATGAAAAGAAAAATATTAGTTCTTTTTTCTTATCTAATAATAAGTCTTCTTTGCAGCAAGGCTTACGCAAATGTTAAAGAAAACGCTCAAGATATTAAATCCATCCAGAAGATTGCAACAAATTTACGTCATAGCCTTGCCATTACTTGGGCTGAGCGCCAAAAAGCAGTCGAGAGAGGGTATGAAACGAAATTTGATTCGGCGTTTGGCGAGGCGCAAATTCTTGTAGATAACCTTTTTATCGAAATAAATAGTTTTCTTGAAACTCAAGGTT
>JAIEMR010000203.1 GCA_019751935.1 Alphaproteobacteria bacterium | reverse complement strand
TATAAGAATGGCGGAGAGAGAGGGATTCGAACCCTCGATACGGGTTTAAGCCCGTATAACGGTTTAGCAAACCGCCGCCTTCAGCCGCTCGGCCATCCCTCCGCAAGATGTCTTTATAGTTTTAACGAGGCAAAGCTCAGATGTCAATTAAGTTAAAGAAAAAATACTTTCTTATTTTTGCTTTATCAGCTCGGTTTAAAAGCCCTTACAACCCTTCTAGCTACATCCTTATCTGTAGCTCCACGCAACTGACTAACAAATTCCGATTTCCTTGCACTATCACTGCCTATTTCTTTTACCCTTGCAGCAATATGGAGAGGATTATTCTCTGCTGCTAAAACTGCATGACCTTTTAAGCTAGCGAACACACCTTTAACAGATATGACCTCTTCTGACGTAGAAGCTTTCAATAAACCAAAAAGCGGCGACATAGCAGACAATTCAGAACCCACACCATCCCTTATCATCCAAGAACAATAGGGCAGTATAGCTTGAGCAAATTTTTCTGCGTTTTTATCATCTTCTGGCAAAGCTGCCTCAAAAGCAGCGTCAATATCACAACTAAAACGTGTATGATCAAAACGTCTTTGCTTTAAAATAGAAGTCGCTAAACGCCCATTACGTTCCGTGAGTGCTTTGCTTAAAGTATCGTTGATACGTGCACTATAACTACCCTTGACATTCCAACTTAGCAAAAAATCTGGAAGCCCATAGTTATCCAAAAAAGCCTGAAATAATTTTCCGGAAACTTCTGGATATCTTGCAATGCTTCCCAACAAAAGCTTGGTAATTAGAGGACTATCAACCTTATCCTCTATAACCTTACACAGCAGCCTATTAATAACATACTCAAAATCCTCAGTGGGGAATTCAGCACCAGAAACACCTGAAGATTCAAAGACTGACTTAAACCTATCACCATTACCTACTAAACCTTCTAACTCTGTAGCAATACTTTCTAGTGTCCGAGGAACTGCCTGGTGTACGGCACCACTTTTGGTAATGTCTGACTCAGAATGGGGCAACTTATCAACATATGTACATTGAGTTACAGAGCAAAAAGCAGAAAATGAATGACACAATATCACACACCCAAAAAGTATATTTTTTATCATTTTTCTAACCTTTATGAACGAATCTATTAAATGCCTGACGCCTTAAAACTGCATCAGCTACAATATAGTCTTTAGGCCACCCTATTTCCACAACATTTTTTCTATGATAAATTTCACGAATAAACTCTGCATACTTTAGCGCTCTTTCTATGCTTAATATTCCTTGACCGTATACTTCTGGAGGAAATGATTTTACCGGTACACCGCGAGGCGAAGGCATAACAAGTAATTCTGGTTTCTCATTATCCACATACTGAATTGTTGCTGCTGAAGAGTCTTCATCGTCACCTGCATCTGTTTTTGTAGCACGAAATGTACGTTCTGCCGAATAGAGAACAGCTTCACGGAGTTGCTCCCAAGTTAGCTCAGGGAAGGTTTGCTGCACCAATAGAAGTGCCCCTGTTACAAGGGGAGCTGCCGCTGAAGTCCCCCCAATCTCGCCTCCCCATTCTCCTCTCGCAGCAATAGTAGAATCTTGTAATGCAGCAAGCTGGGGTTCACTAAGCTCTTGGAGTGGATTAGGAGGAATAGGTAATCCTGGAAAAAAATCTTCGATGATACCATTGCCTCGCCCATGATTATCTGGCCTATCTGAGCTAGGATCTATTGCGCCACCTTCTCCTAAATTTACGACGTTGATCATGTGTTTAAGAGAATCCGGATCAGAAAACAAAGCTCTTTGTGGTCCAAAAACTTCGACAATTGGATGCAATCTACGATCATTACCCATTGCAGCGACAAGGATTGTATTACCTTTTCCTTTTAATAGAGGGGTATAAAATAATGCCCTTATTCTTTCAGAATGTGCACAATTAAGTTTATATTCCACAATAGCAAGACCCTTTGCAAAAAGGTCGTGATATTCTTCGTCCGGAGCAAATGCTTTTAATGCTTCTGCTTCCACTAATGCAGAGGTAGCAATTTCATGTCTTCTGCTGATATCTGTTGAAGTTTCTTTAGTCGACCAAGTGTGATCCACGATACTTGCTTCTGCTATGCTTTCTAAGCGCGAAGTGATGTAATCTTTATTCTTTCCTTCAATCTTATACCAAAAAGAATCTTGAGACAAAAAATCACGATAGCTTGCAGCGAATTCTGCCCTATACGGTACAAATGTTGATCCCAAATAATGTAAATTTCGGACAAAATCTCCAGAAAAATTAACAATAGGAATTCGCATACCTGCTTCTATGCTAAAAAAGCGTTTTAGTATTGAATCCTCAGGTTCATTCTTTTCTAAATGATGTGCTGTTAAAGCAGGAGCCACTGCCCTAATAAGATGCTCTATAATAATTCTGTGGTTACTAGGTTTTCCTTCTTTATCGCTCTGGCTTTCAATAAAAAAACAACTTGTGCCTTCACCATGCAAACCTCTTAGCTTATCTAATCCAAGATAAGCTCTTATTTCCCCTACATTAACAACAGAGTCACCACTAGCGGCAGCCGCATTAACAGAATTGTTTATAAAGAAAAGACAGAATAAGAACGTAATAACCTTTAAAACCATATACCTTTGTATCTGTGAGGAAAGCTTATGGTATAAGGCTAATCAAAATAGATTAATAAATTGATAAAACAGATATTTGTTAATTTTTGATGTATTTCATTTTCTTACGCACAATGCTACTGAGCCAAAACTCTGCAGAACTATTCCTCGTATCAGCTGATTTCCAGGATTTAATCTCTTCAAATTCAGGAATTAAGCTAATCACTTGACCAATACTAGTTTCTGTATGATCGTTAAAATACCGGCCATCTTTTATATACTCGCCCTCACCGTATTTGAACGACATAAACAGAACGCCACCTGGCTTTAAAGCCTCACAAAGCTTTTCAAGAATTTTAGGCAATATTTTTGAATCCACATGCAACAAAGACGCATTCGCCCAAATGCCGTCAAATTCTTCCTTCATATCAATGTCTTCGAATGATAAATGAAGAGATGGTTTTCCAATTAAAAGGCTAGATAATTTGACCATTTCGATGGCTGAGTCGGTAGCGGTGACATTATAACCTTGATCTTGAAAGAACTTCGCATCCCGACCTGAACCGCAACCTGCATCTAAAATTGTCCCGCCTTTTGGAATATGGGGTAAAAATTCCTTGTAGAAATGATCCATATTTACATTGAGGGTTCGATTATAAAAATTATCTGCGTTTTCGTTATAAAAAGCTTCGGTAGTCACGACTCTCTCCATTATTATTTATAGCCAACTTGCCATCGGCGGTAATGACATTAAAATCGCCTCAATATTCCCGCCTGTCTTCAGGCCAAACAATGTTCCCCTATCATACATCAAATTAAATTCAACGTAGCGTCCGCGCTTGATGTATTGCTTTTGTTTATCCTCGGCTGTCCATGGCATATTCATACGGCGCCGAACAAGCTTAGGATAAACCTTTAAAAAGGCCTCACCCACATTACGCGTGAATTCAAAGTCAGACTCAAAATCACCAGTGTCAAGGTTATCATAAAAAATACCCCCTACTCCGCGAGCTTCGTTTCTGTGTGGCAGAAAAAAATACTCATCACACCATAATTTAAAACGTTTATAGTCATCCATATCATGAAGATCGCAGGCCTCTTCGAAAGCTTTGTGAAAATCTTTAGTATCGGCTTCAAACTCAAAGGTTGGCGTTAAATCCGACCCACCACCAAACCAACTGCACGTTGTTACAATATGGCGGGTGTTCATATGTATAGCCGGTACAAAAGGATTCATCGGGTGAATCACAAGCGATAAGCCACTAGCCCAAAAACGCGGATCCTCTGCAGCGCCTGGAATATGTGCCTGAAATTCAGGTGAAAATTCACCATAAACGGTTGAAACGTTCACGCCTGCTTTTTCAAACACGCCCCCGTGCATAAGACCCATCGTCCCGCCGCCGCCGTTTTCATCACGGATCCAGGGCTTAAAATGAAACTGACCGGGTAGATTGTCAGTGCCTTGGTATTCCTGCTCAATTTCCTCAAGTGCCGTACAAATTCTCTTTTGTAAGCTTGAAAACCAATCAGATAGAGCCTGTTTTTGTTCCAGTGTTGTCATATGATGCTCCTTTCCTAGCAGAATCACTATAGAATGAGTACAAGGCGCTCAAGGGTCGAGCAGCGGAATGTATAGATAATACTTGAGCAGCGCAGAATCCCGCAGAGCAACGCTGTAATCATTCTATAGTGTTCTAGCTATGCGCGTTTGCCGAAGCGCTTCGCCTAATACCATAGAGGCTGCAATGGCAACATTCAAGGACCTAACACCAGATAACATTGAAATTTTTAATCGGTGCGGACAAGCATTAAACACATCATCAGGC